>DASXDT010000001.1 GCA_036490475.1 Candidatus Tumulicola sp. | reverse complement strand
CCAGCACATCATCGTCATGATCCAAGAGAATAGAACCTTCGACGATTTCTTTGCAACGTTCCCCGGCGTCGATGGCACGACCACCGGCAAGGAGAGCAACGGCAAAGTCATCGCACTCAAAGAAGCGCATCTTGCCGCGCGTGACATGAATCACATGCGCCCGCAGTATCAGATCGACTGCGATCTCCAGGGTAGCGTTTGTCAGATGGACGGGTTCAACCACACCTACATCAACTCGTTTCCGGTGACGCCGGCAGACTACCCGTACCAGTACGCCAATCCCGACGAGATCAAACCGTATTGGTTCATCGCGCAAAACTATGCAATCGGCGATCACATGTTCCAAACCCAAGGCAGCGGCAGCTTCACCGCACATCAAGATTTTATCGCGGGCTGGACCAAGATCGACCCCACGCACAGCATCGTCAACGTACCGTCCGATAACAACCACTGGGGCTGCGATTCTCGAAAGAAACCCCCAGCAACGGTCACCGATCTCCTCACCACCAAGTTGAAGCTCGAATCCGGTCAGGGACCGTTCCCATGCCTCACCTACCCAACGGGAACGTTGCGCGATCTGCTCGACGCGAAGGGTGTCAGCTGGCGGTACTACTCGCCGCCCCATCAAGGCGGCGGTGACACCGGCAACATCTGGGACGCCTTCGACGCCATCCAGGCGGTTCGCGAAGGACCGGAATGGGCCACGAACATCTCTGTGCCGGAGACCAACATCTTCAACGATCTCAGCAACGGAACGCTCGCACAGATGAATTGGATCGTCCCAACCCATGTTAATTCCGACCACCCGGAAGGTAACAAAGCCACGTATCATGGGCCGGAGTGGATCGCGTCGGTCGTTAACGCTGTCGGACAGAGCCAATATTGGAACAACACGACGATCCTCGTCATATGGGACGATTGGGGCGGCTTCTACGACCACGTTCCGCCGACGTTCATCGATAATCAGGGCGGCCTTGGTTTCCGCGTACCGTTCTTGATCATCTCGCCCTACGTAGGCAAGGGCCAAGTCGTGAGCACACAGTACGAGTTCGCGAGCGTCGTGAAGTATGTCGAGGAAACGTTCAAACTCGGCAGCCTTCACTCCAACGACGTGCGCGCTCACAGCCTTACGACGCTCTTTCACTTCAAGAGCAAACCCCGTGCATTCGTCGCGGTACCCTCGAGCCTCGACAAGAACTACTTCCTGCGACAGCCGCCCGACTACACTCCCGTCGACACGCAGTAGCCGGCAGAAATAGAGAGCAATCGATGAAACATACGCGATTTATTCCGCTCGTAACGATCGCGGCGCTCGCTGCGTGCTCCGCCCCGCAAACCGCATCGTTGCCGGCGAGTTCGAACGCCGCGACCTCCCATATGAAACTCGCGTTCACGGGAACCTCCCCGATCCAGCACGTCGTCATTATCTTTCAAGAGAATCGCACGCCCGACAATCTGTTCCAGTCGTCGAAGTTGATCGCAGAGGGCGCGACGATCGCACAGAGCGGCCCCAATTCGCTGGGCCAGACGGTGCAGTTGCAGCCACAGTCTCTGGCCGCTCCATGGGACATCGGGCACGGCCACCAGATTTTCTTAACCGAATGGGACAACGGTAAACAAGACGGATTTAATCTTGTCGAACCGGTGAAACTCGCATGGCGCCCGTATTCCTACGTCCCGGCCAGCGAGGCGCAGCCATATTGGGACATGGCGACGCAATATGCGTTCGCAGATCACATGTTCGAGACCGATCAATCCAGCAGCTATCCATCGCACCAATACATCGTCAGCGCGACCGCGCGCGCATTGCCGCAAACGGTCGACGAAATCGCGGGCGGACCATACTATCCCAAGACTGGCAAGGACGGCCCGGCCGGTTGCGACGCCCCGGAAGAAATGCTGGTCGATACCATCAATCTCCACAACGCGCTGAACGGTCCGTCGCTGTACCCGTGCTTCGACCGGCCTTCGCTGACCGATTTCTTGGACGAGCAAGGCGTCACGTGGAAGTACTATCAGCGCAACCTCGGACCGGGTTGGTGGCACGCCTTTGATTCGATCAAACACATCCGCTACGGCCCGGACTACGCCAACGTCGTTACGCCGCCGGCATCGATTCTCACCGACATCTCGACCGGCAATCTACCGGGAGTCTCGTGGGTCATGCCCGCCGACGACTTGCATTCGGACCACCCGGGCAGCAAGAGTGCCGCCGGTCCGTCGTGGGTCGCCGCCGTCGTCAATGCCGTCGGTCAAAGCCAGTATTGGGACAGCACCGCAATCTTTATCACATGGGACGACTGGGGTGGCTGGTACGATCACGTACCGCCGAAAATCTACAATAGCTACGAACTCGGTTTCCGCGTCCCGCTGGTCATCGTTTCGCCCTACGCCAAGAAAGGCTACGTCTCGCATCGGCAACACGAGTTCGCGAGCATCCTGGCGTTTGCCGAGAAGACCTTCGGTATCAAGAAGGGTGCGCTGCACGGCACCGACATGCGTTCGGACGATTTGATGGACGCGTTTAACTTCAAGAAGCCGCCGAGCGTTTTCGTTCCGATAACAGCGCCGCCGTTCCAATCCGGGAACGCACCGGCTTCCGTTCTCGACGCCGAAGACTACTAAACCCGCGAGCGGGCCGGCCAATCCCCGGATTGATCGGCCCGCTTTGAATCCGACGCTACGTCCCTTTCTCGGCCCCGATATACCGAATCCACTTTAAGAACAGCGACGGTTCCGTCGAAAGATTATCGGCATTGCCGTACACCACGTAAAACTCGTTCTTGGCCGTTAAGAAGTGGAACGCAGCCGTCACGTTGCCGGCATCGACAAGACAGCCGGGGTTATACGGATTGATGTTGCAAATCTGCGGATCGTCATACACTAAAGGCTGAAACGCGTTCGGTATATTTGCGCCGATGATCCGCCGGACACCCAAATCGAACGACGCCTGCCGGTTGAACTGCCAATCGACACCAACGCGCTCCAGCCACTGTCGCGTCGTCGATTCTCCCGCCCAAACGGTTCCGTACTGATTCTCGTCGGTTTCCAGCGCCACATGCACCTTGCGAGCCAGCGGGACCGTTGCATAATAGGTCCACGACTGCAGATTCCCGTGATAATAGTTGCCGCCGCTATACGAGACATAGCTAGGCGTCGACGTGTTCATGCGATAGCCGACCATCGCACCGTTAGTCTGAAACGGCAGAAACTCATCGCTCAACGTACGGATGCCGTTCGAGCCGAGATACAGATGCACCGAAAATAAGTCGCGAAGATCGAAGTTAACCTGTCCGGTCGCGTCGGTCTGCGCCAGTTGGCCGAAATGGTTGTTATAGCGGGCGTAAAAGATGAGGGCCGAAATATCGTGCAGCACGGTCTTCGGTGCGAAGTTCACCGTCTTCTGGCCGACCGTCTCGTACCCCTGAATGTCTGTTTGCGAAACGAACCCGTCGATCGGGTCGAACTGCGCGCCGATCTGCTGCAGGCTCGCACCGATCGTCGTGGTTGCATCGGCGTAGCCGGCACCGGTCTCCAAGTAGTTTCCGAGCGATGGATCGGTCACAAACGAACCCCGGTCCTGCCCCAGATTTGCATAGGCAAACAGATGCCCTCGCAAGTCGTTATAACCGAGATTCAGGGTTGTCGTCGCATCGCTGAACCCGTCGGCGGTCACGCCGACGTGCTGGGCGTCGATACCAAAACTCTCGTTCGTATTTTCAAAGTTATAGTTGAACGATTGAGCCGCGTCGTTTCTCTGGTCGCCGATCGCATCGAACGCGGCGAAATTCGCATACCCGTGCGTCCCTTCGACCGCGTACCCCTGGCCGAACGTCGGAATCGCCGGAGTGTACAGCGTTTGCGGGCAATTCAGGCAGGCGGTGTGCCCGTTGAAATACGATGCCGCTTGCGTAAAGAACGGCCGGACCTCCGCGTATTGCCTAGCATAGGCGCTCGGTGCGATCGTCTGCTGATCGACTTCCACGTTCGAATAATCGGGGTGCAAAGTACCGACGAACGAGACCGTCGGCGCGATCGGAATCGCGAAATCCGCGCCGATGCGCGAGGTGCTGCCGCCATTCGCCTTCGAGGTCGACTCGCTCAGCGCGTAGGTTTGAACACGGGCCTTGGGTCGTGACGACGGCGTGGAACTCAGAGCGCCGGCTCCCACATTGTTGATCGTGCCAGCGAAGATCGGATCGCCCGCAGAAGAAGATCGAGCGTCGAAGCTCCAGACATCCAAACTGTTGGTCGAGACGTTCTCGCGGAGAAACTGCGCACGCCACGACGTCGAACCCCCGTTGCGCATAATGCCAAGCGGGATGCGCATCGTCACGACGTAGCCGGTTGGCGTTCCATGGCCGACGGCGGCCCACTGCGGCGTGTAGGCCGTGTTCTCGCTGGACGTCTGAAAGCGAGCGCCGTGCGGATTGGCGATGAACGAATACGAGATGCCCGCAGCCCCCTGCGGATAAAAATACGCGCCGACGTAATCGTCGCCCAGAACGCTTGACGAGTTCGTCTCCTGCGAGGCGATCTGGCCCTCTTTCTGTTGCACGTCGAAGGCGATATCGAGGTTCCCATTCTCTTGTCCGACATACACTTTGGTGGGCTCCGCCGCGGGCCGGCGATTCGTGAAATCGGTGTCGAGGGTGAACTGCGCGGCCTTCTGCCACGTTGCGTCTATCGAGCCGTTCATCGAGGGCGTAGCGTCGAGCACCGGCACGGTGAGCGATGGCTCCGCGGCGGCAAGCGCGGCCGGGGGAGCCAACACACCCCAAAGGAAGGCCAACGCCAGTAGAAACGCGTGGAGCCGCGACCTCATTTCAGCACCTCTACCACCGCGGATAAGTTATTGTTTCGGAACGCGCCGACGCATTTAACGATACGCTAACGTTCAATATTGAGCGCCATAATCGGCAGCATGCGTCCGCCGCCGAGGATGGAGCGCTCCTCTCCAACGCTGTGCCTGGAGCAACGAGTTGCATGAAGGCCTCGTCATAGCCCCAGACCCGCTTGGAGCGGAGAGCCAGTGCAGTTAGTGCGTCTGCGTCGTCGGCTTTTCGAAGGTGAGGGGCGTTTAGTGCATTATACTCCTAAAGGAATAACATGAGCTTCAGTCAACCGTTTCAAATCGTCCGGGCCGAACGAGACGCAGACATTCGATCGATCGCGCCTCTTTTCGACGATTATCGAGTGTTCTATGGTCAGCCTTCCGACGAGGATGCGTCGTATCGCTTTCTTCGCGAGCGCTGGATCGCGCGCGAGTCGATTCTGTTCATCGCTTTAGGCAGGGTCGCGGATCCGCTCGGCTTCGTGCACTTGTATCCCCTGTTCGTGTCCGATCGGATGTTACGATTGTGGCTTCTGAATGACTTATTCGTTCGGCCGGAGGCGCGGCGTAGTGGGCTGGGGCGGGCGTTGATGCAACGCGCGGAGGAACATGCGCGAGAGACGGGGAGTGCCGGCCTCACGCTTAGCACGGCCGTCGATAACACGAAAGCGCAGGGCCTATATGAGTCCGATGGCTACGTTCGGGACGATGCGTTTTTACACTACAACCGCTTCTTCTAAGCGTCTGCTGAAAGATGTCTTCGAATGTCGTTATTTTGGGAACTGCACTCGGGTCTGCCACGCGAAGGACCGGGTGACGACGAAGCTACTAAGCACGTGTTGTCCCTGCTTCCGCAAAGACGCTATGCTCGCACAACGTGAAGAGATCGCGCTTTTTAGAAAATGCAGCGACGTTTATGGGTATGTGTTTTACGTACTTCGCCTCAGAGCACATCGACAACGTGATGTGCCAGCGGCTATTTTGCTACGGCAAATGACTCATAATAGCCCTGCGAAAACGTCTTGAACGGAGTGCCACCTTCAGGATATTTCCAAAAAGCGAAGCCGGCGGCGGAGGTAGTCTGTGCGAGAGCCGCCGTCACCGTGCCATTATAGATGCTAAACGGATAATATACATCCAGCCCGCCCTCGAGGACGGTCTTTCCGATCGTCTTAGCCTGCGAACCGCTAACGGAGAAGCGATAGATGGTCGAGGTGGCGCCGTCACCGATCGCGAGATTCGTGCCGTCCCAGGCGATGCCACCGGCTTTCCTGAGCTTGCGGTCCAGCGTAATCGTCCGAAACGTTGTGGTGCCCCGCGGTAGTTCGACAAGAAATACGCCGCCGCGACGCCTCGTGTGCCCAACAACAAACAGGTTTCCGCTTCCATCGTAGACGCACGAAGTATATCTCGCGTGGTCGACCGGCGTATAGTAAATCGGCGCGAATCGTGGCGCCCGTGGAAAGATTGCGATCCGTGCTCTGATGGGGACCGCCAAATCACCCGTGTTACGGTTGACCGAACACGCGTACGGCGGTCCATACTTAGTAACGATCATCGCACGCGCCTTTTGGGCGCCCGGCGCATATTCGACCATCGAGCCCTTGCTGTAACCGCCTTCAGCTTCCCAGACATCGTGCTTGGCGCCGATACAAACGGTTGTCGCATTTCCGTATTCTCCCGGAAGCGAGCCGATGCGTGTTCCAGTTTTAAAATCGTACATCTCAGCACCGCCGGTGCCAAACGTGCTGACGGCGTAGAGAACGGGATCGCCGGAATCGGCGTGAGAATAGTTGGCCGGCGTGTAGGGCAGACGGCCGCCGGTGGCCGTCGATTGCGCGTTCGCGCACCCGGCTAATGCGATTGCGACGGCCAACCCCGTGATGTAGCTTTTCATTTCGACCTCACCGCCAGCGTCGCGGCGGATGTTGATTGATTAATCCGTTTGCGACCGAATTGCCTGCAAAAAGACGTCTGCATATCGCGTCAGCTTTACGTCCCCGACACCGCCGATCTGGCGAAATGCCGCAAGCGTTGACGGTTGGACGGCGACCATGTCGCGCAGCGTGGCATCGGAGAATACCACGTACGGCGGAACGCCCTGCTCGTCGGCCAATTTCTTGCGCAGCGCGCGCAGGCGGTCGAACAAGCCTTCGTCACCCACTGCGACGTCATTCGTGGCAGCGGCCTTCCGGCGTCGACCCTTCTTGCGTTCGATCGCTCGCGGCATCGCGAAGAGAAAGGTACGCCGCTCTTTAAGCGCTTGCCGTCCCTCATTCGTCAATACGACCGTGCGATGCTCGCCCTCCTCAACGCATCCGGTTCGCATGAGCTCCGAAAGCACTGCCGTCCACTGCTCTTTGCCGTAATCCTTACCGATCCCAAACGTCGATAAGCGCTCGTGACCCCAAGAGAGTACCTTTTCCGTTCGTTCGCCTCGCAACACGTCGATCACGTGCTGCGCTCCGGTTGAGAATCCTCGATGCTCGCGAACCCGATAGATGCACGATAGCATTTTCGCCGCGAGCAACGTACCGTCGATCTGCTCGACCGGCTGCAAGCAGTTGTCGCAGTTGCCGCAACGTTCGGCAACCTGCTCCTCGCCGAAGTAGCGAAGGAGATGCGCTCGTCGGCAAAGCGGCGTTGCGGCGAAATCGAGCATCTGTCGCAGCAGACGTTCCGCCTGAGCCCGTTCCTCGTCGTTTTCGATTTGCCGGATGAAGAAGCGCTGTTTGGACGCGTCGCCGCCGCTCAAGAATAAGACGCACTCGCTCGGCAGTCCGTCGCGGCCGGCGCGCCCCGTTTCTTGGTAGTAACCCTCCAGATTTTTCGGAACGTCGAAGTGGACGACATACCGTACGTTCGGCTTGTTAATGCCCATCCCAAAAGCGATGGTCGCACAGATCACGCGAACTTCGTCGCGTATGAAAAGCTCTTGATTGCGCGACCGCTCCCGCGGCGTGAGGCCGGCGTGATACGGCAATGCGGGCACGCCACCCGCCTGCAGTTCGCGAGCGAGCCGCTCCACCGTATCGCGGCTCTGCGCGTAAACGATGCCGCTCTCTTTCGACCGCTCTTGCACCCACGGAACCAACTGCCCGACGACACCGTGCTTTGGCAATACGGAGTATCGAAGATTGGGCCGGTTGAAGCTGCCGACAAAACGCTGCGGTTCGCGCAACTCGAGAAAACGCTCGATGTCGTCGCGAACGCGCTGCGTTGCCGTCGCTGTGAGCGCGAGGATCGGAACTGTCGGATGGAGCGCTCGAACCGATGCGATCCGGCGGTATTCCGGCCGGAAATCGTGGCCCCATTCGCTGACGCAGTGGGCTTCATCGACGGCGATGCGGCGCAGGTTCCATCGCTTCAGACCGGCCAGAAAGCCGGGGAGAACGAGGCGTTCCGGCGCGACATACAGGAGGCGGTATTCACCGCGATCGAGCGCGTCGAGCCGTTGGGCAGCGGTCGTCGAGTCGATAGAGCTATTTAGAAACGTCGCGGGGATCCCATTGGCTTCGAGCGCGTCTACTTGGTCTTTCATCAACGCAATCAGCGGCGACACGACGAGCGTCAGCCCGTCGTCCAATATCGCCGGCAACTGGTAGCAGAGCGATTTTCCGCCACCCGTGGGGAGTAATGCTAGCGCGTCGCGGCCCGCCAGAGTGGCTTCCGCAATCTCGCGCTGCAGCGGTAGAAACGTTTGATACCCGAAGTACCGATTGAGCGCGTCCTCGAGCATCACCACGGCGATATCAGATTATAACGATGGCGGAACGCATTTCCCGGACGTTACGCGGCACATAGCAATGACTGCCGGAGTCGGGCCGGCGGGAAACGGAGATCCCTTAAGCGGCGACAGCGCGCCGTTGGTGCCGATCGTGTACCCCGAAATGGTGTCGGCGCCACTGTTGGCGACGTACGCAAACTTACTCGCGGGATCGACCGCTCCGTAGCAGGCTCCGGCACCCGCCGCGAACGGCGAACCCTTTACCGGCGTAAGCGCACCGTTGCTTTTGATAAGATACGCAGAGACATCACCGGAACTCAGATTCGGTACGTACAAGAACTTGCCGTTAGGATCGACGATCACGCTGCAGGGCCCAGTACCGGCCGCGAACGGAGATCCCTTAATCGGCGTCAGCGCGCCACTGGATGCGTTCACCGTGTAGGCGGAAACGTTGCCCGAACCATAGTTGCTAACGTACGCAAACTTTCCGGACGGATCGACGGCTACGCCGAATGCTTCGCTCCCCGCGCCGAACGGCGACCCCTTGACGGGCGTGAGCGCGCCGCTACTCGCGATCTTATACGCCGAAATATTATTCGAACCAGCGTTCGGTACGTACACGAACTTGCTCGATGGATCGGTTGCGATATATTGAGCGCTGCTGCCGGCCGCAAACGGCGATCCTTTCACCGCCTTTAACGCACCGCTACTCGCAATCGTATACGCCGAGACGCTGCTGCTGCTGCTGACCCCGACGTTTGCCACGTAGGCAAATTTGCCGGTGTCGGCCACGCCCGAGGGTGAGGTGCCTGCACCAAACGGTGAACCCTGAATCGCTTTTAGCGCACCGCTGGCTGCGTCGATCGTAAATGCAGAAACATTAGCCGAAGCGGCATTCGACGCGTGAGCAAACTTGCCGGTAGGATCGATCGCTACGCCCGATGGGGCGGATCCTGCCGTAAAGGGCGAACCCTTCACCGACGTCAGCGTGCCGTTGCTCTCGATCTTGTAAGCCGAAACGGTTGTCGAACCTTCGTTTGCCTCGTACGCGAACTCGACGGCAGTATCGGGCATTACCTGAGAGCCCTCGACCGTCTGGGGTCGCGTTGCACCCAGGCTCGGAAGCGTTGAGTTCGGGCTCTGTGACGCGCCGCCCGAGCAACCGAAGAGTATGGCGACGGCGGCAACAGCTATTGCGGTAGTAAAGACGGGACGTTGCATGGAGTTTCTTTCCTTTCGACCTGGCTAGCCGGTGCAAAGGACGTCGTGGAGCGTCACAAACACTCCGTTCCCCAAAGAGCGGCTGTCCGGCTGATAGAGCCGAACGACCGGTACATCCGCGCACGCGCGGTTCAACATGGGGTGCTCGCTACCTGCGGCCATCGTTTCTCGCCCGCATAACCGAATGAGGCCGACGCGACCCTCACAGGGATCCTCCGTACAGACGAGTTTCCCACTATTATGATAAGATGGAGCCGCGTCCTACGTTTGATTTGCCGTGAACCTGGTAGCGCTTGCCGCGACCAACTCCGTTCGACGTTCCTCAACAATTTCAATTTGTCGACTCGGAAGAGAGCATTTCATGCGTCGCAACGATCTGGCGAGGCTCGCCTTGAGCACCTCGCTAACAGCATTCCTCCTCGCCGGCTGCTCGGGAAATTCGCAGTACGGCAGCCCCATTTCGCCCACCGCGCTGCAACCCCAAGGCGTTTCGGTTGAGTCGGATGCCGGAACCGGCATGACCTACCTCGCGCCGATCGGCAGCTCGACGGTGTACGGTTTCAAACGTGGGAATCGCTCGAACCAACCACCTGTTTGCTCGGTCGGTCCATTCACAAGTGTTAACGGCGGCATCGGCGTTGACCAGTCCGGGAACCTCTGGGTGCCCGACCAGGGCGCCAATCCGAAGACCGTCACGGAATACGCTCCCAATTGTGGCGCGGTGAAAACGGTGCTTACGATATCCGGGGATACGCTTCCAAACAATGTGGCATTCGATACGAAAGGCCACGTCTACGTGTCGGACGCGGTCGCGAACAGCGGTGGTCCGGGAAACATCTTACAATACACCGGAAGCAACGTTACCAGCACGCTCACCGATGCCGACATCTCGACGCCGCAAGGCCTCGCGGTCGACAAAGGCAACAATGTTTGGGTTTCGTATCGCGATCCTGGCAGCAGCGGTACCTACGTCGCAGAGTTCCGCGGCGGAAAGATGCCTGCAAAACTGTTCAAGAACATCTCTCTTGGATTCCCGGGGAGCCTTCAGTTCGATCGCCATCAAAATCTTATCGGGACCAACGGTAACTTTTCGTCCGTCGATATCTATGCACCGCCGTACACGGAAAGCTCGCCGACGAGTCGTCTTGTCTTAGAAAACGGTCAAGAGTCGGATCCGAGCATGTGCGCCCTCGGCCCGAACCAGGGTCAGTTGTACTGCACCTTTGCGTTTTTCAGCGCCGTAAACGTCTTCACGTATCCCGGGGGAAAGTTTGAGTACACGTACGGTAGCGGGCTAACCGGCCTCTTGCCATACGGTATTGCGAATAGCCCGACCGCAAAAAAACTAACTTCGATCTTCGCTTGGGGCCGTATCAAAACGGCCCTCGGCAAACTTACGCCCTACAGCTGCATGTTACGGGTATTGACGAATTACACTCACCGAAAAAATCTGGAAACGAATCAAGGGCACGGCTCAGCGCAACGCTGCGAAGGGCCTACACCAAAGTCTGCAAGAGTCCGAAACCGCCATCAACGGCATCGTGCTCAGCGAGAAAGGGCTGCTGCCGCAAGCTGCAATCGAGTTCTATGCGCGTGAGTTGGTCCGACTCACCGCCGAGGCAGAGACCTAGCGCGTGAGCGCTGTCGATCGGACGGCGAGACGATGACTGTGGTTCATAAATAGTCGTTACCCGGCCAGAAACTAGCGCTGAACTCAGGCGCATCGCAGGGCTTAGAGAAGGAACCGAGTAAGCGCGAGTTACCTCATGCTGCGGAGTTGATGGCACATGTTTTGTTTCCGGACGCTGGCAATCGCCGGTATCGTCGCGATGCTCACGGCTTGCTCGGAAAGCGGCAGTAGTTCGTCGTACGCCCCACATACCGGTTCGCAGGTTTCGATGAACGCAACGAGCGGGCAATACATCAAACACGTTATCATCGTCGTGCAAGAGAACCGCACGTTCGACAATCTTTTTGCAACGTATCCCGGCGCCGACGGTGCGACCTACGGCTACTACCTGAAGCCGGTCGGAAATACATACAAGAAAACGAAAATCAATCTGGTGAAGCGTTCGCTCGCCGGGAACCAGGACATCAATCACGATTCGATAGCCTACGACGTATCGTGTGACGGCACGAATAAGCGTCCGAAAACGCATTGCGACATGGATGGATTTAACCTGGAGCAAATAAACGGACACGCAGTGGGAACGTATCCGTACATGTACATTGATCCCTCCGATATTAAGCCGTACTGGAAGATGGCGCAGCAGTACGGTTTGAGCGACCACATGTTCACGACGCAAGGCAGCGGCAGCTTTACCGCTCACCTCGATCTGGTAGCTGGAACGTCACAACTCAAACCCTCGTGGAGCCTCATCGATTTTCCGAGCTCGTTTACCGACTGGGGTTGTAGGGCGACCAGCGAGACCACTGCCTGGCTCACGACGCATGGAGTCTACCACTCGGCGAGGGGAAAGGATCCCGGTCCAGCTCCCTGCATATCGTTCCAGACGAAAACGATGCGTGACCTTCTCGACTCCGCCGGCCTCTCGTGGAAGTACTACACGCCGAAATACATCGGCGGATCCGTCGGCGCTGAATGGGATGCATTTGCAGCGATATCAGATGTTTACAACGATCCCAATGAGTGGGGAACCAACGTTTCGTGGCCCGAAACGAACGCGCTTAACGACATCGCGAACAACCAGTTGCCGGCGGTCTCATGGGTTATTCCGAACTCCGATAATTCCGACCATCCGTGGAACTCAACAAAAAGCAACACGATCGACTGTGGTCCGTCGTGGGTTTCTTCGATCGTCAATGCGGTAGGAAAAAGCAATTATTGGGACTCGACGGCAGTAATCGTTACTTGGGACGACTTCGGCGGCTACTTCGACCACGAACCACCGCCGTTCTTCGACGATATGGGTGGTCTCGGCTTCCGCGTCCCCATGTTGGTTATCTCACCGTACGTTCCGAAGGGCCAGATCTCACATACGCAGTACGAGTTTGCAAGCATCCTCAAGTTTGTCGAGCAGAACTTCGGCTTGCCCTCGATGCACACCACCGACGACCGGGCCACGTCGATGGTCGATATGTTCGACTTTACGCAGCAGCCTCGACGATTCGTGAACATTCCGTCGAGCAGCGACGATCGGTGCATTTCCCGTCAATCTCACGTCTCGAACCCGGTGGACGACGACGACTGACGTCGTGAAGTTCGTTAGGCTTTCAAAGAAACAGGCGCAGAAAGTGGACGCCGAGCTCGTACGCTGGAACGCACAAGCTGTACCGTTCACGCAAGAAGAGCCGTTCCATCGTCTTCAGTATGGCGTAAAGGAAGATGGCGCCCTAATTGCGGGTGCCGGAGGCACGCTGTACTGCTGGGGCATCTTATATGTCGACGTCGTCTGGGTCGCGGAGCCGCACCGACATCGCGGCCTCGGGGAACGGCTCATGAATCACCTTGAGGAAAAAGCGAGAAAACTGGGCTGTACCCTAGTGCACCTCGATACGTTCGACTTCCAAGCTAGGGGCTTTTACGAAAAGCTGGGTTACACATTGTTCGGCACGCTTGACGAATGCCCACCGGGTCATAAACGGTTTTTCTTTAAGAAAGCGCTTTCAAAACAATCGACGAGTGATCGTGAAAGCACTGAAGGGGGAAGTATTCATTGAACGATTCCAGGCTGCGTGCAGGGGATTTCGTTGAAGTCGAATCCCCCGCGGGAAACCGCTTTTTGCGATTCGTCGGCAAATACAAGAAGGGCGTTCCGTACGATGTGTTTGGCGTTTTGAGAGCCAACGTTGTCTGCGACTCAACAGCGCAGAGCCTATCGAAGCTACCAATCGAATACTTCTGCACCTCGGCCGCCAGCATTCTGCTCAAAGATAGCCGTTTCAAGAAAATAAAAGGCCTCCCACTTAGCCAGTTCTCCATACCCACGTTTCGAGAACGTTATGGGACCGGTTGGCACATCTTGGAACCTAGCGGAGTCGTTCCCGTTCACCAACTCGATAACCAACAGCGCGATCTGCCTATTCTCGAACTAGTACCGGCCGAACAAATCGTGACGCGTCTGTCGACCAACTGGAAGCCAAGTGATGACCTGCTCGATTCCACCGAGTGGTTTATTAAAGCGATTTCACAGGCGCGGCGCACGGGCTGGAAGGGTTTCACTAAAGTGTCATGGGAATTTCAAATCGACGAAAGGCGTGACATCGAAGTTGTTACAAAGAGGCTAAGCGATCTCGCAAAAGGCTGTGAGATTACGACTAGCGCTGAGGGCTCGATTCTGACAATCACGGTGACACCGCAAGCGGATGCATTGAGTGACGGGCCGTGGCTGGATGACCTTGAAAAAGATCTTTCGAACGTTGCAGATAGCATGGGCGCGAGAATTCTAGGCCATGAAATCGAATGAGAGTCGGAAGCGGCGCTTTCAAGCGGACAACTGTAGTCGCGCTCTCTACAACCGATTGTTTGTTGCGGCCGGCCAAGGCATTCGCAGCGGCGTGCGATATGATCGACATTCGGGCTGGGGAATGGTATCGGCCGGCATGTCCGTCGCCAGGATGCTTGCGCTGGCGAAATGTAAGCTGCACCCCGAGCAAGGCGGTCGGCACCGAAACGATGACGAGGAAACAAGCGATTTATTTAGGGAAGGTGGGATTCGAACCCACATGAGTTGCCTCGGCCGCTTTTGAGGCGGCTGCGTCTGCCGTTCCGCCACTTCCCCTTGGGGGCGCGTTTCGCGCGAAACGGTGGTTGCGCCTTCGAACGGTCGCTCTTCACGGATACGGCCTCGTACTTTCATCGTACCGGGGTAACTGGCGAAGTTTGTGATCGGTTCGGATGTTTCGAGTATGTAGTATTGCTCTACGTTGGTATCGTGGGTAACCTGGCAAGTTGCGGCTATCAATCGTTTAAGTTCGCGGCCCTATTTGGGCTTTTAAATGTGCCGGCGACCCGTGTCATCTGGGTGGTTGCGAGGATGTCCGGGGGCTATCGACCGGCGGAGACGTGGCTATGAAGATTGAACGCGCGACCCTCGATGATACACAACACATAATCGACGTGTTTCGCGGAACCTGGGCCATCGCGCTTCCGTACTTACCGACCTTGCATACGAACGAAGAAGATCTCGAGTATTTCGGCTCGGCCGTCGCGAAAAGCACCGTGTACGTCGTTAAAGATCGGGATCGGATCGTTGCCTTCTGCGCGTTTCGAACCGACTGGGTCGACCATCTGTACATTCTTCCCGAATATGCGCGTCGCGGCATCGGGCGTGCGCTCATGGGTAAAGCGCAAGCCGCGCACCCCCGACTGCAGCTCTGGGTCTTCCAGCGAAACGAAGCAGCCGCTGCATTCTACAGAGCGATGGGTTTCACGCTCGTCAAACAGACCGGTGGCGCTGACAACGAAGAGCGCGAGCCCGACGCATTATACCAATGGCCCGCGCCGTTCGATCCAGGCTCGGTAGTCGGCGTCGAGTAAGCCGTACGGACACAGATTCTCGAAACCCCCGTCCGTTGGGTTTTGAAAGCCGTCCCGGTACGTCCCCTCTTGTAGGAAGCCGAACGAGTCGTACAGTCGCCGCGCTGTACGGTTCGATTCGTGGACCTCAAGAAAGGCGCGGTGCGCGCCATTCTCATCGAAGATATGTCGCAACGCCCACCGCATCATCGACGAACCGATACCCTCACCTTGGCGCACCGATATGATGCGCGAAAGCTCATACAACCATGGATGGATGCGATCCATCAGCAGCAAACCCACGGGGTGGCCGTCCGAACCGAACGCGACGAAATCTCGACTCGACTCGTGTTTCGAACGCCGAACGACCTCGTCGACCGTCGGCGTGTTCAGCAACCCTACGACGTGCGGCAAGCCGTGCATTTCGATAATCATCGACGGCTCGACCTCGGCAAGCGGGTGCATCGACAACGCAATCATGACGAACTCCCCGAAAGCAATTGCTCCGCCGCAGCCGGCGATGCAACAGAATACGAACCGATACGCAACTCGACCGGCGAGTGTTTAAAAACTAACGTAATCAATGCCGCTCCTCGCGTGGCGCGCACCGTCGCCGATCGAACATCCCCGGCCTGCCACCGCAGCGCCACGAGGCGCCCGCCGTGGATCACGCCCGCACCGGACGCACCCGCCGGCGCGACCAACCTGTCCCCCGTATTCATCGCGAAGCCGGAAATGCTCTCGAGCGTCGCGCTCGACCCCGCCTCGCGCGCCGCGAAGCGCTCCTCGATGACGAGCTCGTGCGTTGCCGTGTCGAAGTGCAGCATGCGCTCGAAGTGCCCGCCACCCACTGGTAGATCTGGCGCGTCGTACGAACACGTAATGGACGCGATGCCCTCGGAAGCGCACCCGTACTTACGGTTGAACGTGCCAGCGGGCAACGGATGCGTGTACGCAGCGATGTAATCGCGGGCCGACAACGCCGGCTCCGGCACCACCGCGTCGCGCAGCAGGCCGATGCTGCTCGCAGCGTTATCGCTATGGCCGAAGATCAACTGCGCGATCCGCGCTCCGGCCGCCGGCGCCAGTGAGGCGAACGCGTCATTGTATTCGATGCTCGTGACGCCGGTCGAAGCAAATTGCGGACGCTGCTCGTAGGGGGAGCGGTCGGTCCAAGTCATAGGGGGCTTCGTATACGCAAGCCCGATCGGGACGAGCCGAGACGCGCGTCCCGAGACGCGGAACTGCGGAACGACATAGCTGCGATCGGCGAGCTTGACGGTCAACGGCCCAAGGGTACGCTCCGTAGTCGACGGGTTGATTGCATCGATAAATCCATATCGGCCGCTATCACCGAGCAGCAGCGTCGCGTCCGGCAAATTCAATCGCGGGCGCAGCGTGGCGAGCGTCTCCCGCAGTTGTCCGTCCTGCAACAACGCCCACATCGTCGCTCGCGATTGCGAGGTCATCGCCTCGCGCAGTCGCTGCTCCAACACGATCGGCAACGCTACCGCACCGTAATTTGAAAGCGACCGCGCGTCAGAAACCGACAGATCGACGACGTCGCAGGTCAGCCGCCGTTCGGAACAGTCACGCTGTGCCGCAATCGTCGCATCGGCGAACGCGCGAAAATCGCGGTTGCTCAAAACGGACGGTGCGAACATCGAGGGCGGCCAGACGATCGCCGCATCCGCAGCGCGGTGCGTCGCGGCCAACATCGGGCCGAATCTCCTGATAAGATTCCCAAATGATGCGGTTGGTACATAGCGCGCGGAACTGTGGTAGTCCGAGGTCAATGCAGCGTCCCACGCGTACGACCAATTCGCCCACGGCGCTTCCCAGCCCGGTGGATTGACGGTGTCTTGCACTGGAAAATTGACGACGCCCGTCACGCCGTCGCGTAGCAACTCGTGCAATGCGAGACCGGTATTGCTCGGATCGCTCGGACGCGGCTGACCCTCATCCGCGCCTTGCAACCACCCGGCTTGGAACTCCGCGTAGAGATGCGGAACGTCTGCTTGCGTCTGCAGCAATCCGGTCGCGAAATCTAATTGCGCGAGATCGTGCACGCCGATCGAATAGGCGTCGCTTTGATACCAGTCGCCCCACGCCCATGCCGGCGCCTGGGCTGTGACTTTCGATTCGTACGTGTTGATGAACAATGGAACGTGCGTCCCCGCCACCGATTGCACCGTCGAACGCAACCAGCCGACGTAGGCGTGCCAATGCGGCGCCGGCCACGTGTCGTTATCGAGGTACGCACCCTGGTCGTCGTCCAACGCGATGGCGATGATATCGTGCGAGTACGGCGCGGCAACCGTTAGAACGTCGTGTAGCCATTGCGCCGACGCTCGCAAATGGGTCGCATTCGCCAACCATTCTGCTCCCGCCGAATCGGCATGTGCGTTTTGCAACGTTGCCGTGGCCGGATACCGGCCTTCGTACACGTCGTGCGCCGGCATATTATACTCCGGACGCAACAACAACCAATCGGGATAACCGCCGTTGCGCCACTCGTTGCGAATCACCGGCCCCGGACGCAGCACGATCTTGAATCCGAATTGATGCGCTAACATGAGAACGGTGCGCAAGTCGCGCTGCGGATCTGTCGCTCCCGTAAAGTCCGGCGGAGAAGCGCCATCTGGCTGGTGCCAATTCCACGGCACGTACAGATCCAGCGTGTTGATTCCCATTTGCCGATAGTCGGCCATCGCACCGTGCCATTGTCGCCGAGGGATGCGCGCGTAGAAAAACGCTGCGCCATACACAAAAAATGGCCGCCCATCGACCGTGAACACCGGATAACCGTTCGCGTGCCGGATCGCCGACGTATTCCACGATTGCCAGCCCGCGTCGGCCGCCTCCGCGCGAAACGGCGCGCCACAGAAGAAGAGCGCAAAACACGCTGCCGCAACGAACGGCCACCAGCGCCGCACGCGCGCCAGCCACAAAAACACCAGCGCGCCCGCTACTAACCAGCCGACGCCCAACAGGATCGCCTGCGTGCCGGTATACACGAACGCCAATCCCCATCCGACCAGCGCCACGAACGCCGGCAACGGGTAGAGCGGCATGCGAAACGGCGCCCTCTCGCGCCGCGCCCGCAACACGAACAGTGCCGCAATCTGCGCGATGCCTTGAATCAAAACGATTCCCGCCGTCAACACCGCGATCACTTGATCTAAGGTTAAAAAGCACGCCGCCAACGACAAGCCGCCGACTGCCAACAGCGCCACGTGCGGAATATCTAAGCGCGGATGCAACCGCGCGAATGGCGCCAAGAACGCTCCATCGCGCGCCGCCGCAAACGCGATTCGCGAAAAGCCTAACAAATTGCCGTACAGCGACGCGAACGCCGTCACCAGCACCAGCACCGTCACGACCAGCGCCGCCGGTCGTCCCCACGAATGCTCGACGACCAGCGACCCAATATATTGCGACTGCGCCGTCGGCTGCCCGTCCTTGCCTAACAGCGACTGCCACGGAATCGCGCCCAGTACGCCGATCTGCAACAACACGTACAACGCCGCGACGATGACGATGGACAACAAAATCGCCATCGGGATCGTGCGATTCGGCTGCCGCACTTCGTCGCCCAACAGCGCCGCATCCGCGTACCCCACATAGTCGTAGAGCGTCACGAACAACGCGCTCCCGAAACCCGCTAACAAACCGAGATTGAAGTGCACCGTCGGTGCCATATGCGCTGCGTGCGCCGCAAACGCCGCGTGCGCCGCCGGATGCGCGAACGCGGCGGCAATCACCAATACCAGCGTCAGCACCGCCGCGCCCGCCAATACCGTCGCCAGCGCTGCCACGCGCGACGTGCGCCGGTACAGCGCCAGAATGGTGATAACCCCGGCCCCAACCGCGATGCCGTCATGCAACGCGACGTTGCTTGCGGCTGGCGGATACAGATACGCCGCGTAGTTGGCGAAGCCGATGTAACCGCTGGCCAGCAAACACGGCGCATACAGCAAAAACTGCCAGTTGAACAAAAAAGCGAGCGCCCGCCCCAACCGCTTCTCGCCGAATATTTCGCGCAAGTAGACGTACGTGCCGCCCGAGCCCGGATAGCGCGACGACAGCTCCGCCCACACCAGACCGTCGCATAACGCGACCACCGCACCGGCGATCCATCCCACGAGCGCTAGCGGGCCACCCAGCGCCGCAATGACGAGTGGAATCGTCACGAGCGGACCGATGCCGATCATCGTGATGACGTTGATCGCGACGGCTCCGCGCAGGCCGATGGCGCGCTGCATCCGCCGGGGCTTCGGTAAGGTAGAAGTGGGACCTGGCGGCGAAAGCTCGCGCATGGCGCAACAAACTCCGTGGGCACGACTACTTCGCGTGCGAGGCGACGTTCGAATCGACTTTGTGGCCAGCGAAGCGCTCGCCAACAATCCCCTCGGCGATCCATCGGAGCGTCCGGTCGCGATCTATCTGCCGCCCGGATACGACGGGAGCGCGAAGAAGCGCTATCCCGTGCTGTATGTGTTGCACGGTTACACCGGCGACGCCGCCGCGCTCCTCTCTGCGCGGCCGTGGGAGACCAACGTTTTTCAATGGGCCGACCGACTGATCGCAGAAGGCAAAATGCCGCCGGCGATCGTCGCCGTGGTCGACGGTTTCACGCGCCTCGGCGGCTCGCAATACGTCGACTCGATTCACAACGGTAATTACGCGACCTACACCGTGCGCGACGTTGTCGGCCACCTCGATGCCAACTACAACACGATCGCACGCGAAGGCGGCCGCGCGGTGCTCGGAAAATCATCCGGGGGGTTCGGCGCCTTGCACCTGACGATGGACTATCCGGGCGTGTTCTGCGCGTTCGCATCGCACAGCGGCGATGCGTATTTCCCGTACGCGCATCCGATCGCGTTTCCCACCGTGCAGCGCACGCTCGAAGCGCACGGCGGCGACATCGAAACGTTCGTCGAAGCATTCGAAGGCAAAAATAAACGCCCGACGAGTGATTACACGACGATCGAAATGCTCGGTTACGCTGCCGCTTATTCGCCCCGCAGCGCCAAAGCGTTCGACCTCGACCTGCCATTCGATCGCAAAACCGGCCAGCTCGATCACGCCGTGTTCGAGCGATGGCTGGCGTTCGACCCAGCCGAAAAAGCGCCAAAACGCCGCGCCGAGCTCGAACGCCTGCGGTTGCGCTTTATCGACTGCGGACGCCGCGACGAGTATGGACTCGATATCGGCGCTCGGGTCGTTAGCGAACGCATACGGGCGCTGGGCCTCGACGTTCGCCACGAGGAATTCGATGACGACCACCGCAACGTTGGTTATCGTTACGCCGTTTCGCTACCGGCCCTAGCGGCCGTTATGGACACCGAATGAAACAGCAACAGTCGAACACCCATGCATTGTTAGGTAAAGTTGTTGGCGTTCTGCGAGCCGAGGAGCGCGAGCTTCGCGCCGAGGGCGTCTGCAAATTATCTATCGTTGGCTCGGTAGCGCGCGGCGATGCTGCGCCGGATAGTGACATTGACATCAGCATCGAGATCGACCCCGAAGCGCATCTCGGGCTACGTTTCTTTGCCTTGGAAGAGAGACTGAAGACGTTGCTGGGCCGTCCCGTTCAGCTTTTATCCGAGCCAGCCGAAAACCCACGGCTTCGCGCAAATGTTCAGAGAGATCGCGTGATTGTCTTCTGACGAGTCCGCGCATCTTCTGGATATCGTCGACAACTGTGAAAGAATCGCTACCTACCTAGCCGGGCTCAGTCAGGAGCAGTTTGAGCAAGATGAGCGGACTCGCGACGCTGTTGAACGATGCTTGCAGCGAGTTTCGGAGGCTGCGACGCGCCTTGGCGGCCGCGCAGCTGAACTAGCGCCCGAACAGCCCTGGAGCGATATTCGCGGGATGGGGAATTGGCTTCGCCACGCTTACGATCGACCGGACTCTGGGATAGTTTGGGACGTCGTCACGCGGCAGTTACCCCTTCTCCTTGCCGACGTTCAAACTGCTCTCGGTTCAGCTTGAAACGGAGGGCTCAGAGCTGGGCGCTCGGGTCGTTACCAAACGCATACGGGCGCTTGGCCTCGACGTTCGCCACGAGGAATTCGACGACGATCCGGCAACGGTAAATACCCAATGAAGAAGTTTATCGCCCTTTTTGTCGTGGCATTGGCCGTGGCACTGTTGCCGCCGATGACGTCGCGCGCACAGATTCCGCCGCCGCCGACCCCGACGCCAAATCCGCTTAACTATACCGATCCCGGGATGAACTTCACGGCGCCCGACGACGCCTACTTAGCCGGACGCGGATATCCGAGCGTAGATTCGCTCGGACAAGACCTGCAACCGGTTGCGATGTGGGTGCTCCATCCCGGCAAGGAAGACGCGCGTACGATCACGCTCTCGATGGAGTCGTTCGAGGGCGCGCCCAATCAATGGGAAGCGCAGTTCGAAAGCCAGACGCACAGCGGCGGTGGCGACGGTGTGCTCATCCGCAATCGGACCCCGATGTCGCTGCTCAACGGAATGCCCGCGACGTTCGTTGAGATCACGACCGGCAGCGGCTTTACTTCAAAGAAAGAGTTCGCGGTCGTATGGGCGGACGGCAAACGCGGCATCGTGCTGGCCGAAACCGCACGTCTCGGCGATTCGTCGGTCGACGAAGCAAAACGCATTTTGCACAACGTTAGCGCGACGCGATATCCGGAAGAGCAACCCTAACGGACGACGACCATCGCCCGGTCGTCGTCCGACCGCTAAGGCCATAGCCCGCAGAGGAAGCAATTCGATGATTTCCAAGGTGGTTCGCGCCTCGTTGTTAACGGCGGCGCTTCTGGTTGCGGGATGCGGATCATCCGCCACCACGCCTCCACAGACCGCGATTGCGCAATATGTGCAGCGCTCGCACAAGGCAACGCACGCGTACATCGGGGCCGGTAATGGTGGGGAGTTATCTGTGTATGATATCGGGTCGAAGAAGCTAAGCCGAACAATTTCGCAGGGCATAGACGAGCCTTTTGACTTAGCTTTCGACGCATCGAACGACCTATACGTGTTAAATTTCGGAAACGATACCCTGACGGTTTATGCTGAAAATGCCGGCACTCCAAAGCTGACGATATCGACCGGCCTCAACTGGCCAGTCGCGCTCGCGCTGGACAACTCGAACGGTCTGTACGTCCTTAATAGTTTTGACAATACGATTACCGTTTACAATAGCAAAGAGGGCAACGAGCGATACGCCATCTCAGACGGGCTCACATACCCCGTGGCAATTGCAATAGGCGCGGACCAGAATCTCTACGTTGCGAATGGAGCGAACGTCGCCGTTTACGCTCCCGGTGCGCAAAGCCCGACCCGAACGATCACCACGGGGATCATTGACGCGGAGGCATTGGCCTTCGATGACGCCGGCAATCTGTTCGTCGCCAATAGAAAAAATGTGCTCATGTATCCGCCCGGCAGCAACTCCCCTTCAGAAACGATAAAGAAAAGTTCGTATCGCCTCGGCTTCGACGCGCGCGGCAACTTGTACGTCCTTGGCGGGACGATCGCCGTGTTCAGTCCGGCGGGGCGCGAACTTCGTGACTATACGCGGGGTCTTGGCAGAACTGAAAGTATGCATGTAGCCCCTTCGGGAGACGTGTATGTCGGAGCGAAGCTTCAGGTCAGTATATATACTCCAAAAATTCCTGAGCAGCCGGCTTTTTATATCAAACACACGCCATACGTACACGCTGTAGCGTTTGGTCCGTAGTCGAGCCCCGGAGATGTATCGCACCGCTGCCGTTACTCTGATGCTCGTGCTCCTTTCGACTTCTGCGCCGGTCCGTGCGGCCGGCTCCGGCACCAGTGATGTCGGAAGCTCCGCCGATGTGGCAGCGATCAGACGCGATCTGTCGATATTGATGAGTGCTGAAGTGCAATACGTCCGGCCACTCGTTATTGAGTGGGTCGTCACGGACGGCCGTCACGCGATGGCATCTTGGGTGGCTAGGCCGTTCCGCGGATTTGCTACGCTTGCCAAACGCGAGGGACGTTGGTGGTGGACGGGAGAGACCGTTGGGGGCCCGGGGGGTTTCTGGACCAATCTGACCGCTCCGCCGCAAGACCTCGGCAAATGTTTTGATTCCGTCCAGTCGCCGCCGTCGGCAAAAGCAGTTTTCGACGACGGATATATCGATAAATCGACGTACATGTTGTTACGGGGGCGCTGGAGGACGGTACGACCGTCGGCACTGAGAGAAGTATTTTGCGACGGAATTCGTGCTGAAGATTGGAGCGGCAATTACCGCCTTCGCCTCGATCCGCCGCTCGGTGCAGACGGAAGCCGCTTCGACTTCGGAGATCCCGCATCGCAGCGTCGGACCGATCTAGTCGACCGAGAAGGCCACTATGATTTCGACCTCTCAGCCCGTGCGTACGAGACGAAGAAGCCCCTTACTATGTCTTCTTTGCTCGGCGCCCAATTGACGCTCTGGGCGCCTTTCGTGCTCGATACAACCAAGCTATATACTCTGGATCTGCCGGGCGTTCAACCTCCAATTGTAGCCCTCAAGGGCACTCTTCGAAATAATACAATTTCGTTCGCGCTACCGCAGTTCACGATTCGGACTGGAAACATCGTGCGCGGTACTATTGCAAAAGGGCCGTAGCGCCCGCTTTGACCCTTGGTCAAAGAGTGAAGCCGGGTGAGTCACGGATCAGGAGCCGAAGCGTAAAGACTTGCCTTTACGAACGGTTAGGAGTCGAGCATTTTTATGTGATCGAGTAGGCTAGGCTTAGTCCGATCCCAGATCGCAAACTCGAGGCGACTTCAGGAAATGCGTGGCGATGTGACCACGTTTTGCGGCGGAGTTGCGCCGAACGGTGGACAGATCTGCAGCGCTTTAATAGACCTCCGTTAAGCTCCACGTCGACTGATAAACGGCCCGTGTAACATCTTCGAACAGCGTTAGCATTTTTGCGCTATAAAGCGACGTCGGCAACGAGCCGTATGGAAGCGCTAACGCGAGGATCGCCGTATTCGGTCCCGCATTGGGCGGCCCGACGAACGCAATACTGAAACTTTTACGATGTGGTTGAGCGCCGCAGCGCATAACCGCTAGACTAAAGAAGGCGCCGTCCGGCGATGGACTCGCCCGATCGGCTTCGGAAAGATCGTAGAACCCGTCTTTCTGCAGCGCCGCTACGAACCGGTCGAATATCGACGGCGCCGGATCGTCCGTACGCGAAATTGTCGCTCCGCAGCAGTGTTGAACTTTGCCGGACGCGTCTTTATAACAGAGTGGCCCACCGCCCATATCGTCGAAACTCGGCGTAACGTAGAGGGCAACCGAGACCGGACACGCTCCAGCGACGACCGGCCGGTCCGGTTGAAGGACTCCCGGTTCCGTGAGTCCCCCCGAGCGAAAATAGACGGCAGAAATATCCGAGTAGGCGGGATTAGCTGTGCTCGCGCAAGCTGCGCTCGTGCTTACCGGAAGGCCAGAGACAACCAGCGCCGAGAGCGCGATTCTCCAGACCTTTACAATCAATGTTGCGGAGTGGGCGGTGCGGGTGACAGCGTGATGTCGAGTTCGAACGGTTTGCTGGGTTCGATATTGGCGCTCGAGTTCACGACGGTATATCCGCTGGCTTGCACCGTGTAGTCGGTGAGGCCGCTTGGTACGGCGGTGATCGTGAACTTGCCCGACGCATCGGTCGTTGCGGTGAGCACCGTATCGATTGTGACGACCGCGCCGGCGACGGGCTTACCACTCGCATCGACGACCGTGCCTTGCACGATGGAATTGCCCGCGGCCGGCGGCAACTTGTCGTCGGCGCACGCGGTGAAAGCGACGAGTAGCGCGCACGCCGCGAGGATGGTGCGAAGGCCGGATTTCATAGGTAAACGTGTTCGCCGCGCGGAAGCCGCGGGTCCTATGTCAACCACCGCTCGGCCCGAGCATGCGACCGAGCTCGTTTACTGCGAAAATGCGCTCGAAGCGGTCGGCCACACCCCTCTCATAAAGCTCAATAAGATCACCGATGGCGCGAGCTGCCTGGTGCTCGCAAAAGTCGAGTACGTGAATCCCGGCGGAAGTGTGAAAGATCGTCCGGCCGTGTTCATGCTCAACGAGGCCGAGGCGGCGGGACACCTGCGTCCGGGCGGCACGATCGTCGAGGCGACCAGCGGCAACACCGGCACCGGCTTAGCCATGGCGGCCGCCATTCGCGGCTATCGCTGCATCTTGGTGATGCCCGACAAAATGTCGCGCGAGAAGGTCGACCTGTTGCGCGCCTACGGCGCCGACGTGGTCGTGACGCCGACTAACGTCCCGAACGATTCACCCGAATCGTATTACGGCGTTGCCAATCGGCTCGCGTCAGAGATTCCGGGCGCGTTTCAACCCAACCAGTTTCACAATCACTCCAATCCGGAAGCGCACTACCGCTCCACCGGTCCGGAGATTTGGGAACAGACCGGCGGCAAGATTACGCATCTGGTGGCCGGCATCGGAACGGGCGGCACGATCTCCGGTTCGGCGCGCTATTTAAAAGAGAAAAATCCGAGCGTGCATGTCGTCGGCGCCGATCCGGAAGGCTCGATTTATTCGGGGGATACGCCACGGTCGTTTGCCGTTGAAGGCATCGGGATGAACTATTTGCCCGAGACCGTCGATTTGCGTGTGATCGATGAAGTAATCCGCGTTTCGGATCGTGACTCGTTTTTGCTGGCGCGCCGGATCGCGCGAGAAGAGGGCTTGCTGGTCGGCGGTTCTTCCGGCACTGCGGCTGTTGCAGCGGTGCGGCTTGCCAAGACGCTGCCGCCCGAAGCGATCGTCGTCGTGGTGTTTCCAGATTCCGGTCGCGGCTACATGTCGAAGATCTTCAACGATGAGTGGATGATCGCGAATGGATTCCTGGCGGATTCGAAACGGCGCGCGACCGTCGGCGACGTGCTGCGCGCAAAGACGCCGCTGCCTCCGATGATTACCGTACAAGAGGACGATGCGGTGCGGACGGCGTTGGACTTGTTGCGCAAATACGAGATTTCGCAGATTCCGGTAATGCGCGGCACCGAGAATGTCGGCAGCGTGAACGATATCGGCGTCATGCGCGCGGTGTTCGACCACGCCGACATCATCCATCAGCCTGTGAGCGAAGTAATGGGGCGCGCGTACCCCATGCTCGAACAGTCCGACGAAATCGAATTGGCGTATAAAATGTTAACGTTGGCGAATCCAGCGATCGTCGTGACCGATGAAGGCGAACCGATCGGCGTGTTGACTCGTCAAGACATCATCAGTTTCTTATCGACCAGCTCCGAAGTGCCGATTCGCCCGTGAAGTTCGCGACTCGGGCGATTCACGTCGGCCAAGGGGCCGACCCGACCACCGGTGCGACGATCGTTCCCATATATCAGACGTCTACGTATACGCAAGACGCGATCGGCGTGCATAAGGGCTTCGACTACAGCCGTTCCATTAATCCGACGCGGGTAGCGCTGGAGGCACAGCTTGCCTCGCTGGAAGAAGGCGCGTTCGCGAGCGCGTTTTCGAGCGGCGTGGCGGCCTCGACGGCGGTGTTGAGTTTGCTGTCGTCGGGCGATCACGTGGTGGTGGGCGACGATTTGTATGGCGGAACGTATCGCTTGTTTTCGAAGGTGCTGACGCGGTTTGGTTTGGAGTTCACGTTCGTCGATATGACGGATCTGGCTGCAGTGCGTTCGGCCTTGCGGCCGGCGACGCGTATGCTTTGGGTGGAAACGCCGACCAACCCGCTTTTGAAGCTGGTCGATATTGCGGCCGTTTCGGAGATTTGTGATTCGCACGGTTCCGTTGGTGGTGCGCGGCCGTTGGTGTGCGTGGACAATACGTTTGCAACGCCGTATTTTCAACGACCCCTTTCGCTGGGTGCCGACATCGTGGTGCACTCGACGACCAAGTATATCGGCGGCCATAGCGACGTTATCGGCGGCGTGGCGATTACGAACGACACCGCTGCCGCCGAGGGAATCAAGTTTTATCAGAATGCTGCCGGCGGCGTTCCGGGCCCGCTAGATGCGTGGCTGACGATGCGCGGCGCGAAGACGCTGGCCGTGCGGATGCGCGAGCATGCGACGAACGCGCAGGCCGTGGCCGAGTTTTTGGAATCGCGCGACGACGTGGAACGAGTGTTTTATCCAGGGTTACCCTCGCATCCGCAGCATGATTTGGCTCGACGCCAGATGAGCGGTTCCGGCGGAATGGTATCGTTCGTGCCGCGCGGCGGAGTGGAGCGGGCGCACGCGTTTGCGCCTGGCTTGGAGTTTTTTAGCCTCGCCGAAAGCTTGGGCGGCGTGGAATCGTTGATTTCGAATCCGGCGCGCATGACGCACGGCGCGATCCCGCAAGAAGAGCGCGTGCGGCGCGGCGTCGTCGATGGATTGCTGCGGTTGTCGGTAGGAATCGAAGACGTCGGCGATTTGATCGACGATTTGCGGCGGGGTTTGGATTCGACGCGATAGGGCCGTTCGCGACTGTATGGAATTCGGACTAGACTTAGCCCAGTCGTTCACATAAAAATGCTCGATTCTTTACTGTCTCCGAGGCAAGTCTTTACGTTTTGGAGCCCGATCCGTGTCTCACGAGCCCTAGTATCGGGACGAGCCTACTGACGCCCCGGGTTTTAAGCTCCAAATCGCGTTTCTAAACTGTGAACTGGTGGACTAAGTCTAGTTCAATTTCGCCAGGGTGCGCGGAGGGAGTGCGATCCTCGGCAATCGCGAACCCAGTGATCGTATGACTCAGCAAAACGAACCCGACGCAGAGCTGCTCCTCTCAAAGCAACGCGGCATTCTTCCGGCCCACGAAAACGAACAACACGATGAAGAAACGCCCGATCGGGAGATGAGAGACAACCGCGACAATCTCAAGCGCAGCGAACCGGACTAGAGATGGGAGCCGGCACCTTCGATAAGTCCGCCGACAAACTCCAAGGCAGCGCAACGCCCCCGTAAAAACGTTGCCACGTCGCCGCGCTTAGCCTCAAGCGCCTCGAGCTTTCCGTCGTCCAGCACGAGCTCGAACATGGCCGGGAAGAGCCACGCGTACTTCAACGCACCGGATAACTCGATCGCTCGCCCAAGCCTGCCGTCGTCCATCGGAATCGCGAGCAAAACTTCTTCGATGTAAGCCGCGACCGCATCGCTCCAAACGCGCTCGATGTCGCCCGTTGGAATCAGCAAGTCGACCGCGTCGTCCACGATAAGATTGGCGACGTCGTGCCCGAGGTTCCCAACGCCCGCATGTGCCAGATCGATCGCAACCACATCCTCCAGTGGGTCCGCGCTTACAAAAACGTTCGGCCCCCAAAAGTCGAAATGGCAACGAGTCGCGGGGATTTCCCCGAACGTTCGATACAATTGCTCGCGATCGTCCCACAGCCGGTTGACGGCGGGTGCAAATGCTCGAAGTCTGTCCACCTCGGGAAACCCCGAGCAGTCCTCTGAACGCCAAGCGCCGTCGAAGAAAAATTCGCGGCGCCGCAAATATTCGATCAAAAGCCCGTTGAAGCGTTCTTCCGTCGAAGCGGCCCTCGCCGCCGTGCGCGTCTCCGCCGCAGCCTGATATCGTGCGAGCTTTCTTGCCACGTCGATATAGTCTGCGCGACTCCAACTCCACCCATCAACGCCTTGCACGTCTTCAAGAAACAGAAGCGCCCCATCGCTGCGATCCGTAGAAGCATAGAGCGTTGCGCTTCGAACCCCCGATCCAGGTCGACCGAACGCTCCGTTTCGATACGCGTCGTATTCGCGTTTCCAATAATATGGATCGCGTTGCTCGGTGTTCGTGCGCCAACGCGACGACGAGCCTGCGGTATAACCGATCTGCTTGGCGACGGTGGAAAATAGCTGGCCGGCTGCGGAACCGGCGATCCGCCAGAGTCCGCGCGTCGCCTCGTCGACGACATCGTGCTCCAATGGCGCGATCGAATATTCGACTGCATCGAACGGGACGTCTAGAGCGAGAGAGCTGGAGATCGCCGGCCATGCATCGGCGAACTCCGCGTCAATCTCCGTAAGCGTTTAAATGATTTTCCGGCGCATCGCCTCTGCAATGAGTGCGTGGCGGCTGCTCACTTTGAAGACTTTCAGCACGGCCTTGGCGTGATTCGCGACCGTTGCCGGCGAGATTTCCAGACGGTGCCCGATCTCGATGTTCGACAGCCCCTCACAGATGAGGCGGAACACCTTGTCCTGCATCGGCGTCAGGCCGTCGGCACGTTCGTTCACCGAATGCAGGCGCTTGCGTAGTTCTTCGCCGAGCCAACTGCTGGCGTAGTGATGCAGAGAATGCGCCGCGCGTTTCAAGAAATCGGGCTTCTTCGTGAAATCGTACAGGCGTAACGCCGTTCGACCCGCCCGCCACTCGAATCCGCAGGATTCGAACACGGCCAGCGCGTCTTTCAGGCGCGATCGTCCCAGGGTGCGATTTCCGAGATACGCATCGACGACGCCGGTCGAGTAATCGATCAACGCCTGGTAGCGCCGATCGCTGCGCATTAACGAACGCATATTGCGAATCGGACCGGAGGCGCGGAACCGCGCCAAATACTCCGACGACTTGGCCGCGTCGATCGGCGCCAACAATTCAGCTAAGTTGAGCAGCGCGAGCACGGCTTCGTCCGGACAGCTTTCCCAGTTGGCTTGGTCCGCCGCTTCCTCGGCGTCCGACAATTCTTGCCGGAACCACACATCTTGCTCGCGGGCCTGTGCTAGAAACGCTCGGTCCACCAAAGCCATGGTCTTCCAGCCGAGGTCCGGTGCCGCCAGCGCGCTACGCCGCAGATAGCGGAACGCGTTGAAGTAATCGCCCTGTAATGCTTTGGCCCAGCCAATCGCCTTGGTCGTTTGAAACAGCGCGACTTCGAAGTCTTTTGGCCAGGGGACCCCGCCCAGCTGCTGCTCCACTATGGGAACGGCTTCGGGAATGTAGATCTCGCGCGCCAGTGCCGCCAGCGTCTGCGTGCCGCGAATCCGAGGTTCCGCGTGCTCGGGATCCTGCGGGTCGATCATGCGTAACATTTCGGTCAGCACGTGCGCCTGTTCGCGCGCCCGGCCTTCGCGGCTCAAAATGCAACTCTCTAATTGCAGCGCATTCAGCCGGCTCTCGACCGAGCCGCCGCTGCGAATCGGCTGCAGAAATTGGCGCGCCTCTTCGGGCTGGTTGGACGACAGTGCGTAACGTCGACCGTAGCGATACGCAACGTCGGCAATCAGATCTTTCTTGCCGGAACGCTTTGCCGCTTCGAAGGCCGCGTGCAGTTCTTCGTCGGCCGCCTCGAAGTCGCCGGTAGTGCCATACACTTCGCCGAGTAACATTCGAACGCGTATCAGCTGCTCGCCCTTGGCCGAACCGCGCAGGCGGTTGAGCAGCGCGAGCGCTTTTGGAGACTCGCCGTTCATGCGCATGTGAACGCGCGCACGATACAGCGACGCTTCCAGCGGCGCAGTTTTCGCGGAGTAAGTGCTGTCATAGATCGTTGCGGCTTGCGCGTATTCGCCTCGTTCGAAGAGAGCAGCAATATCGCTACCCCGGGTCGTTCCGTCTCGAGCGAGGGTCCGCGCCGTTTTGGCGTGCGGCATGAACCCCCGCGATTCGCGGGCGGACTGCTGTTCCTTTTTCGCAGGCCGCCTTGCCGGGCTTAGCCACCGCCTCCTTCGCCGAACGAATCGGCCGGCTGAACGTGTTGATGTGAGTGCCCGGGCAGCGCGTGGTAGCCCGATCCGCTACCACCGAAGAGCATTGCGAGAAGAAGCGCGAGTAAAGCCATGGGTGGGCCTCCAGCGCCGTAAACGGCGCATCGCAACTAGACCAAACGGTCTAGCTACTAGAGGCTAGGTTACTTAGAACGCGAATCCAAGGGGAGAATTAAAGAAAGAAGGCGCTCGCTACGGCCCGATGGTGCGCGCTCTATTGAGGTTGTCTCGAGGCTGAATTTGTAATACAAGTTACGGTGAAGCCACTGTCCAGGCGAGTCCGCAGCGCAATGCGGCCGGCGCCTTTCCCAGAGCATAGGTGCTGGCCCTGTCGGCTTAGTGACCGCTCTGCTGGCCGGACGAGCACGGCGCAGATCGTTGTCTTATGGCCGCTCGTCGCGCGCGTGGCCGATTACACTTGCGCCTGTCCGACTATTAGTCTTCTGTTGCGCCATCGTGGCCAACGTTACGTGGCCCCGTATCGCACTCTTCGAAAAGATCGTTGGTGATCTCGGATATGTTCGATCCGAAGTTCAAAGTAAATGCTTCGTATCGTATGGCTTCGCCGAATTCGATGCTCCTGCGCGGTCAGATTCAAGGCGTTCCGTTCACGGCGACGTTGCGGCGCTTCGACCTCGGTGGATTCGAGCTCGACAAGTGGCAGCTTCACCTCGTGAGCCAATATCCGCACTAATCGGTTCGGCTCGTTTCATCGAACGCGCGCTCACACCAGGCGATAAACCGCGCGGCGCGCTCGTCGGGATATTCGATAGCAGAGACGGTTCGTTGCAACAACGCGCGGTTTTGTAAAGCGATGGCGCAGCGGGCGGATACGTTTGCAACGTTGATGGTTTCGGCCGTAAAAACGCTCGGTGCGTTCGGTTCGATGCATATGTTTGGCAGGTGATCAACGACGATTGCCCGATCCTCGTCGTTTCCGAAATTAGCCAAGCACGTCATCGCTCCAAAGCACATTGCGCTATCGTCCAAGAGGCGTCGGTAGTAATCACGAACACCGTGCTCATCTACGTATTGCTTAAGCTGATACATAGTTCGCGTTCGCTTCGATTCGACGATAGGTCTCTCGAGCAGGAACGCGCCGACGGAGAATCCGCCGCTCTCGAGCTGTGCGATCTCCTTGGGGCCGAGCGTGTCGCGAATGGCTCTTGCATCCTCCCCAGCTGAGCGATACCAGTCGTTATCGTGTTTTTGCTCGAGATCGGCCGCGGCTCGGATAAATCGCCAAGCGCTTGGATCGTGGCAGTCATAGACCGCCGTTTTCATGGTCGAAATCATCCCGTCTGCAATGCTCAGGCCATTCTCGCCGGCAAGCGTCCTGAGCGCGCTATCGCCGAAGTCGGTGAATCCGCCTTCGAAAAATGCGGGCACAACCACGCTCTGGGGTTCGACGTCCGGTGAGATGACCGCGCCGGATATTAAGGACCGAAAGCATTCCAGGTCGGCGTGGGAATTGCAATTTTTCGCGTAGTTCGTAAGCTCGCGAAATGAAAGCTCGCCTCGGAGGGCCCTCCGGCGGTAATCTTCGGTCTCATTAAGATAGAGGCGCTGTAATTCCACACCGTTCCGATTATTCTCCAGCCGTCGCGGCGCCTTGGGCGAGGAGGGCCAATCGACATGGAAACCGATTCTATCCGTACCATGCGATTAGACGAAATGCGGGGCCACATCGGCCAACACCCCGGCTTCCTCGCCGCCCTGGATCAAAGTGGCGGCTCGACGCCCGGCGCGTTGCGCGCGTACGGCGTACCTGACACAGCCTACTCGAACGACGACGACATGTTTGCGCTAATTCACGAGATGCGCGTGCGCATCATCACCGCGCCGTCGTTTACCGGCGACCGGATCATCGGAACGATCTTGTTCGAACGCACGATGCGCGGCGACGTGAATGGGACACCGGTCCCAACGTTCCTACGCGAGCAGCGCGGTTCTGCCCCGTTCTTGAAAATCGACAAAGGTTTGCAAGACGAGTCGGATGGCGTGCAGGTAATGAAGCCGATCCCCGGTTTGGATGCATTGTTGAAGGATGCGGTCGGCTTCGGTATTTTCGGAACGAAAGAGCGTTCGGTCATCGCGCGTGCCTCGAAAAGCGGCATACAGGCAATCGTCGATCAGCAGTTTGAAATCGGGCGTCAAGTCGCTTCGCATGGCTTGGTTCCGATTCTCGAGCCGGAAGTGTCGATCAAGGCTCCGGATAAAGCGCAAGCCGAACAGATTCTCTTCGACGCGCTCATGGCCGGCGCGGACAAGTGGACCGGCGACGTGCCGTTTATGATCAAGATCACGATCCCCGACAAGACCGATTTATACGCACCCCTCATCGCGCACGCGAACGTGTTGCGCGTAGTAGCGTTATCGGGTGGCTACGAACGCGACGACGCTTGTGCCCGCCTCGCAAAAAACCACGATCTGATCGCGAGCTTCTCGCGCGCGCTGGTTGAGGGCTTGACGCGCGACATGAGCGACGCCGACTTCGATGCTCGGCTCGGTTCGACGATCGCGGAAATCTATAAGGCCTCGACCGTTAAAGGTTGATCGCCGCGAAACGACCCCGTCGGCGACCCTAGGGAATTCGGACTAGACTTAGTCCACTCGTTCACACATTGGAAACGCGCCCAGAGGCGCGAAATGCGACCGATCGGTGCGGCGTCCCCGAATTTTGGAGGTGAGCCACCGATCGCAGCCTAGTGCGACGCGGTCACTCCCATTTTGTTCACGAGTGAGCTGTGAAAAAAGCCGGATTTTGACCCTAAAATTATGTGAACGAGTGGACTAGACTTAGTCCAATTACCCTAGGGCTCGAAACGCACGCTTACGACGACGACGCGCCCCTAGTAGAAGATCTAACGTTTAATCACCGCTCGCTCGCTCGCACAGAATACCGACGTCTAGTTTTAGTTTATGCGCTCCCCTAAGTGGAAACGAATATTGGAAGCATGAAAAATCTAGGTGGAAATATTACGATCGGCGGCGACCTTACCGTGCGCCGGCTCGGCTTTGGCGCGATGCGCATCACCGGCGAGGGGATTTGGGGCGAGCCCAAGGATCGCGCCGGCGCGATCAGACTGATGCGTCACGTGGTGGAGTCGGGCGTCAACTTTATCGATACGGCAGATGCCTACGGACCCGCGGTGAGCGAAGAAATCATCGCTGAGGCGCTTGCCCCCTACAGAGATGGCGTCGTTATCGCGACCAAGGCTGGGCTCGAGCGTTCCGGGCCGGGCGTTTGGGAATCCAACGGTCGCCCCGAACATTTGCGCTCCGCAGTCGAAGGAAGTCTAAAGCGTTTGAAACTCGAGCGCATCGACTTGCTGCAATTGCATCGCATCGATCCGGAGGTTCCGGTCGCCGAGTCCCTCGGCGCGCTGGTCGAGTTGCAAAGCGCCGGAAAGATTCGCCATATCGGCTTGTCGCAAGTCACCGTCAAAGAATTGCATGAAGCCCAGAAGACCGCCAAAATCGTGTCGCTACAAAACCGTTACAACGTGGCCGATCGCGAAGCCGAAGATGAGGTCGAAGAGTGCGAGCGTCAGGAGCTCGCGTTCTTGCCGTGGTTTCCGTTGGCCGGCGAAGGAACGCCCGGGCACGAGGCTCTCGAACGCATCGCCAAGGCGCACGACGCCACCCCAACCCAAATAGCGTTAATCTGGTTGCTAGCGCGCTCGCCGCAAATGTTGCCGATTCCCGGCACGTCCTCGATCGCCCACTTCGACGAAAACATCGCGTCCGCCGATATCGAGTTAACGCTCGCGGAGATGAAAGAGCTATGCGGGCCCGCCGAAGTGGCCATCGCGCACTAACCCGCGCAAGTTCGTCAGGGAACAAAAGCCGTGCGAAGACCAAAGCTTCGCGCGGCACGGTCTAATAGCGCATCGGCAGTTACGAGTTCGAGATCGAGGTCTTCCGCACAAGCGAGATATGCAGCGTCGTAGGCGGTGAGATGAAACTCACGTGCCAACGCAAGCTCCGCACCCGGCATGAACCGATCGCCGCTCGTCACCAATCGAACCGGTAAATCTCGAAGTAAGTCTAGAGCGTCTTCGACTGCCTCCGATGCGATGCGGCCCGCGCGCTCCGCAGACAACAGCAGATTCTGGATTTCGAAAGAAAAGATGCTGGGAGCAACCGCCGATTCAGTTTCCGCGCGCTTGAGAATGGCGTCCGCGTTCGACGAGGCCTCATCGGACAGAAACCATTTCGCCGCCACCGACGCATCTAAAACGAACACGTTAGCGGCGATGGCCCTCGTGAGCGAGCGCGCGAAGTCTCGGACGCGCCGTTTTCGACTCGCCACGTTCGGCCTGATGCGCAGCCACCCGTTCGCGGATCGCTCGGATGCGCGCGACGGTCTGCTTCGGGTCGACATCGCCGAGCGGGCGGATTTCCGCGACCGGCGTGCCGTTGCGGAGAATGACCGTCGTTTGGCCGGCAATAACCCGCTCGATCACTTCTGAGAACCGAGCCTTCGCGTCCCCTAAATTCATGGTCTTTCTCATGTGACTAGTCTAGCATATCTGACTATAATTTTCTCTCGCCGGTGCCCGCCCGGTCGCAACCAGCGCGGGGCCAGAGCCGTTATACTGTGTGCGATGAGCGTACTGCATTTCACGCCCGACATGACCGTCGACCAGGCTTTCAAAGTTCACGCGGGGGCGCGGCGCGTTTTCGCCCGGTTCCACCTGGGCGGATGCTCGAATTGCGCGATCAGCGAGACCCACACCATCGGCGCGGTGAGCGAAGACTACGGGATTCCACTCCCGATGCTGCTCGAAAACCTCAACGCGCTGTTCGATCAGGGCACGCTGTCCGTCGGCGACAAGGTGCGCATCCCCGACGAGATCCGGGGTAAGATCCCGCAACTCGCGGGAGTGCCCGAGGTCGGAAAGATCACCGGTGCTGACGCCGGGGCCTACACGGCAGAATTCGGGGAAGTGCGTCTCCAGGGACTGGCCGAGGACTTTATTCCATTCGAGGCCGGCGAGGGCGTCACGGCCGGCTAAATCGGCCCCGAACCTACGCCAACGGCCGTCGCGTAGTGAACCCTTCATCGACGCCGTGCCAGTACGCTACTACCTCTTCGCCTGCTTTCCAGCACAGATACACCGGCTCGCCGTCGCGCGACGACGGAAAGTCGATCAATCCGAGGTCGATGTCTTTGACGACGCACCCCAGCGATTCGATCCGATGGATCAGCCGGTGTATTTCTAATTTCAGCTCGCCGAAGCGCGGGGCCGGAAAGGGCGACCGGACGCCTGCTAGGCGGATGGGCGCGTCGAGGCGCCAGGCCGGATGCAGGGCTGGATCGGACTCGAGCAGTTTGATCGCCAGCTCGCGCCGGCGATGCAACAGCTCTTCGACCAATGGCGCAAGCTTCGAAATAAGGGCGTTGGCTCGCGCGGGCGAAAATAGTTTCATATGAGTCAGCCCCGAGTGGTCTTTGTCACCGGGCCGTCAGGCGCCGGTCAGAGTCAAGCGATGAAGTCGTTCGAAGACTTGGGCTTTTACGGCATCGAGCATTTGCCTCCCGCGGTGTTGGACGCCGCCATCGATGCGCTGGGTGCCGCCGGCGTCACCGATGTGGCGATCGCGCTCGACCTGCGCGGCGGGCGTAACCTCGGCGATCCGTTGGCAGCGATCGATCACGTTATAACAACGCATAACGCGCGCGTTTTGTATCTCGACGCGCGCGACGACGTCCTCGTTCGCCGCTTTAGCGCGACACGCCGGCGCCATCCGTTGGCACAGGCCGGCTCGCTGCCCGAAGCGATCGCCGCCGACCGGCGTGTGGTGGCGCCGCTGCGCGAGCGCTCCGACGTGATCATCGACACCAGCTCGTTGACGCACTCCGCGCTTAAGACGCGCATCGCGGCCGCGTTTTCGCGCGAACATCCGATGCGGCTGGCCGTGACGATCGTCGCGTTCGGATTTAAATATGGACTCCCGACGGATCTCGACCTATTGTTCGACGTGCGGTTTTTGCGCAATCCCAATTATGTGACCGAACTGGCGCCGCTTACCGGCGACGATCCGGCGGTTGCCGCGTTCGTCGCAGCCGATACATCGCTCGAGCCGTTTTTGGAAAAGACCGTCGACTTGTTGCGCTTTTTATTGCCATGCTATGTGGAAGAGCAGAAGTCGCACCTGACCGTCGGCGTCGGCTGCACCGGTGGCCGCCATCGCTCGATCTACGTTGCCCGGCAACTGATGGAACGCTTGGGCGGCGAGTTGGGCGTCGAGCTCTCGTTCGAAGCCCGCGACGTGGCGCACGCATGAACAAGCGCGTGATGGGCCTATTCCAATGGCTACTCCCCGGACTGGGCGTCAAGCGCTGGGCGTTCGTCGCACTGCTGGGTGTGCTGTTGCTGGTCGACGCGATCGTCCGCTGGCTGATCGCCGAAGGCACCGGCATCCACATCAACGAGCTGCTCGACGATATCGTCGACGACTATTTTCCGCCCGCGTATTTAACGTGGATTCTCGCAATCGTCGGACTGGGATTGACGTTCTCGGGCGTGTGGCTGTGGCTGCGCGCGACCGTGCGCGTGGCGCGCAATCGCGGACGCGACGGCGTGCGCTCCGCGCTGACCGGCATGCGCCTGCAACAGGGTTACAAAATCGTCGCTATCGGCGGCGGCACCGGGTTGTCAACGATGCTGCGCGGCCTAAAGCGGCGCACCAGCAACTTAACCGCCGTGGTGACGGTGAGCGACGATGGCGGCTCGTCCGGCCGGCTGCAAAAAGAGTTGGGGGTGTTGCCTCCGGGCGACATTCGCAACTGTTTGGTGGCGCTGGCCGACGACGAAGCCCTCGTCACCGATTTATTTCGCTTTCGATTTAAAGAAGGCGAGGGCCTGAGCGGCCACTCGTTCGGCAATTTGTTTTTGGCGGCGATGTCGGGCGTCACCGGCAATTTCGATCGCGCGATTAAAGAATCGAGCCGCGTTTTAAATATCGTCGGTCGGGTGCTGCCGGCGACCCTCGGCGTGGCCAAACTGTGCGCCGAACTCAACGACGGAACGATCGTCGAAGGTGAGTCGTCGATTTCGCGGACGTCGCGTCCGATTCGCCGCGTGTTCTTGGATCCACCGGCCGTCGATCCGCTCGATGAAGTGATCGCCGCGATTCGTGAAGCCGACGCGATCGTGCTAGGGCCCGGTTCGTTGTTTACGTCGATCTTGCCGAACCTGCTGGTGCGCCGCGTGGCCTCCGAGATCGCGGAGTCGCACGCCGTGAAGCTGTACGTGTGTAACGTCATGACGCAGCCCGGCGAAACCGACGGCATGACCGCTGCCGATCACGTGCGCGTGCTGTTAGACAACTCCGGCGAACAAGTCTGCGATTTTGTGGTGGTCAACAACGAAGCACCCTCGCGTTTGCTGGCGGCCTATGCGTTGGAAGGGCAAGTTCCGGTGGTTCCAGATTTCGATCGGGTTGCCGAGTTGGGCGTGGAGCCGGTTGGCGCGGCTGTTATCAGCGAAACCGTGACGGTTCGTCACGATGCAGATCGTTTGGCCGCGACGGTTGTCGCGCTTGTGGATCGCGTCGTGGCGGAGCGTGCAACGCTGGTGAAACCTGCCAGCGCGTATCGGCGCTCCGCCGCCGCCGGCGGCGCCTAACGACGCCGAACGAAGCCCGGCGCTCCAAAAGGCGAGATACGGCTCGTTTCGCACTGTAGGGAATTCGGACTAGACTAAGTCCACTCGTTAACATGCAAATTTGCCCGAATCCACCGATTGCGGACGTAAAAATAACAATTTCGCAACCCGCCGGTCACAAAAAATTAGGACCTTGAAAAAATGTTGCCGACGTATTTCCAAACCCTGATATTTGCCATTGCCACTGTATGAACGAGTGGACTACGTCTAGTCCAATTTCTCTACAGTCTCGAAAGCGTGGTGGACCAGGTCAGCGCGTGAAGATGCGGGGAGCGCGCCGGTAAGCCGGATTCTGTCAAGAACGATTGCTCGTTCCCGGATGACCATCTATCTGGGGTCGACGTCGCCGCCGGCCTCGGTGCGATGTAGCTCTACGGACGGGCCGTCCGCCTCTTTCGAGGATGCGAGCGATCTTGCTTCGAGTGGGGTTTACCCGAGCCCGCGTCACCGCGGTGCTCCGTGAGCTCTTACCTCACGATTTCACCCTTGCTCGCACGAATGCGAGCGGTATGTTTCTGTGGCACTTTCCTTCGAGTTTCCCCGACAGGACGTTATCCTGCACCCTGCCCAATGAAGCCCGGACTTTCCTCACCCACAAGTGGGCGCGGTCATCTGGCGCGTTCCCGCAGCCGCAGTATACCACAGAGGGCGGGGCCCTTGCGTCGACCGTGGAAAGCAGTTTGGGATGGACGAATCCGAGAACCACGCGGCCGAACGGCGCAGAACTTGGACGGGCGTCGTCTTCCATTCTAAGTCAGAATTCAATGCACATAAGATATCCACCGAAGTCGATCCATCCGTCGGTCGCGCTGAGCCTTCCAATAATGAGTGAACGAGAAGAGTGAATGCCTAAGTCCATCATGCAATCGCTGCTGTCCATTCTTGCCGCTGCCGCTATCCTATCGCCAGTCGCCCAAACCCCGGCGCCGCTAACCAAGGCCGCGGCCGCAGCAGCGGTAGAAAAAGCAGCGCACACGGCGCAGATTCTCGCGATCGTCAAAGCGTCGCCGCAACTCAAAATCGATCGCACGGTTCCGGCGACGTCGGTCTTCGACGCCCAGAACCATCCGTATATCAACGTGCTCGGCGTACCCGAAGGCCAAGCCGTCGGCGGCTATCTCTCGGCCGACGAAGCCAATTACGGCGCCGTCGCAGGCGGTTACCAAGCGATCGCGGTTCCTTTAGAGAGCGACGGAAGCGGTGGCGTGTTCACGCAGATACTCTTCGCGCGACTCGGCGCCGCTAAATACACGTATATCGGCTACATCGGTTCGGGCGGCCACCTCAGGGTCGAAATCAAGAGTAATGCAATCGTCGCGACGCTTCCGTATTACGGAGCGAAAGACGCCAACTGCTGTCCGTCGAAACTCATCGTGCAGACGTACGCCATCCACAGCGGCAAACTCAAGCAAGTCGCGCAGAAAATGATGCCGACGCCCAAGCCGCATTAGGCCGTCACGCTCGCGTAGCCGAATCGTTATCCTAAGGACCACAACTCGGAGGAAGAGGGAGCAATGAATTTCGCTAGACTTTCGGCGTGCGCGTTTGTCGCGACGCTGCTCGCGGCGTGCGCCGGTACCGGCGCCGGATCGAGCAGTGGCCCGAACCCAGCACTCAATCAACCCGCTTCAACGATAAAGAAAGCGGGCGCGCTGCAGTTCCAGGTGTTCACCGCCGGACAGACGCCGGGATTCCCATCCACCGCGGGCGCGATCGATATCGCTCCCGGTCCCAATCAAACGATGTGGTTCACCGACGGCGGAACGCCCGCGATCGGACGCATCACGTCCGATGGCACCGTTACCGAGTTCACGTCCGGATTGCCGGTAAATGCGGAGCCCGACGCGATCGCGGCCGGTCCTGACGGCAACATGTATTTCTCCGACTTCCGCGGCGTCGCCATCGGCCAAATAACATCCAACGGCACGATCACCGAATACACTCTACCAAAGTTCACCGACACGAACTCCAAAGCCATCGCATTCGGCTCCGACGGACTGCCGTGGGTCGTCGGCTCCGGTATCCCGTCGCTTCTCGCCCACCTCACCAGCTCGGGGAAAATCACGGTGCAAAAGTTAGCTGCCGATTTCACGCCCGATCCGACGCTCGCTGCTGACGCGAGCGGCAACCTGTGGTTTACCGGCGTCAATAAAACGCTGCACGCAGAATTGTTCGAGCGGGTCGCCAGCACCGGCAAGCTCGTGCATTTGCCGATGCACATGGTCAAACAGTTTCTGCCGTGCTGCCCCAACCAGTCCGCGACGCAGATGACGATCGGGCCGAGCGGCGCGCCGTGGTTCACCACCACCAACTATCTGAAGCAAGGCACGACTGCTTTCTATCTGGGAACCGTCAATGGAAACGCTTTCCAATTGCTGCGCCTAACGCATAAAGGTCTAAGCACCTCAGCCTATCCGAGCGGCATCGCGTCGACCGGCGCGAGCAGCAACACCGTTTGGGCGAGCGGCGGTAATCCGTTCCAGAACAATGGAGCGCTCTGGGAGTTCGCCGGCAAGAGCAATCAACAGGCGTTCCCGGTACCGTACAACCCGTTATCGCTCACGGTAGACGCAGCCGGACATCCGTGGTTCACCGCGATCTTCAGTGGCGAGCCGAGCCAAATCGTCGAGGTGACGAACGCCGGGTCACATTAGTAATTTGCAGCTAAAAGAATGGAACGATCGCTTCTGCCGATCGCTCGCGAAACTGGCGAGAACCGGCATCGACGGCAAGTCGAACGCCGATACTGGTTGGTGGACCCTGAAGATCGGTAAGCTCGGACTACTCGTAATGGACGATGACGAGGAAGCGGTCGTGTGGCTCCTGGATGCAGAAGGCCGTACGGATGGTCCAGCCTGGGCTGGGAATATGGCCGAAGCTTCCGCGCTCGAAGCGGCCGGCGAAATAGCCCGGCTCATCGAAAAAACGCCCGCCGACATCGCCTTCAAGGCGTATCCTCCGATCGGGACGGATCGAGCCAAAGAAGATGTGTTAAACGCTGTTTGGGCAGATGTATTAGTTCGAATAGGAAGAATTCGCACGGATTCCCTAATTGATGGCCGGCCTGACGAAACCCTCAGGGAAATCGAAGCATATATCGACGAACGAGCTCGAACCGACGCAACCGGCACGGTTGCCGAGTGCGCTGGCCCATTTAAAGTGTCCGCCGCGCAGCTTCTGCGTGGCGAAGTGTGACGGCCTAACGACCGTCATTGCTCGATCGCGCAGCGCCGCCATCCTGTCTAAACGGCAGGCGTGCGTTTCACAAAACAGAATGGCCCGCTCGAATGACGCCACTTAATAAGCCGGCCGCGGTACGAGCAGCAATCGTCCTTTGCGTGTTGGCCGGTATCGAAGGCGCTTTCATCGTTGCTTATCCCGATGCGTGGCTTTCGGCGACCTTCAGAAATTATGCCAACGTACATGTTGGCGCATGGATCGCTGCAGCTGTTGTTACCGCTAGTTACATTTTCTATAGCGTGCGAGGGCTTCCAACGGTCGCCTCGCTGCTCGGAAGAATCTCGTCATTCAAGTTACTTGCTCTCGTGATTGCGATTCCGGCGTCGATCGTCGAAGAAGTGTTCTTTCGCGAGAGCTTGATGAATCTGCTTGCGCATCATCACCAGAACGTCACAGTGCAAATTCTGGCTTCAGGCGCAGCGTTTGGAATCGTACATTCGTTTTGGGGTATCCGCGGTGGTATTGCCGCTGTTATTGGAGCCGTACGGTCGACAACGCTATTGGGGCTCGCGCTTGCGGTCGTCTTCGTCATGGCTGGTCGCGTCGTGTTCCCCTGTGTCGTCGCCCACTTCGCGATCAATCTCGTCCTGGAGCCGTGGCTGTTGTACGCATACATAGTACGGGCACAAGCCAGAGCCGTTACAGCGTAAGGAGTTGCTCGAAGAAGCCGCCGATCTCGCAGGCTCGATCGACAAAATGAATCTCGAGAATCCACTGGCGCTGCCGTCCTTGCTTGTCGAGCGAACGAATCGGCAGATGATTGTCGGGATGAACGTACAGCGAGATCTTATCCCCGGCGATTCGCTCGTGTGGAAATCGGCCGACGAGATGCCCGGCGATTTCACCACCGAACTCCCAACCATAGTTCTCCGCGAGGGTTACCGCGTAGGCAAACAGCTCGCTAGCCGTAATATCCGGCTGCGTCTCGAAGTAGGCCTTACCCTCAAAAAAAGCGCTGGCTACGTCGTCGCGCAGTTTGCACTTGCGCGGATCCGACCCAACCACGAACGTGCGGCCAAAATCGGCCTCCCATTTCTCGAACACCGGGCCGAAATCGAGAAACACGATGTCGTCGCTTTGAATCGTACGGTTCGGTGGATTCAGATCGTACGGGGCTAACGTGTTCTTGCCGGCGCGCACGATGCGCTTGTGCCAATGCTTCTCAACGCCGAACAGCTCTTCGGCCAACGCATAAATCGCATCGCTGACCGATCGTTCGGTCGCGCCGGCGCGAATCAGCCCGTCGGCTTCGACCCGCTCGAATAGTAAGGCCGCTTTGTCTTGCGCGTCCCGAAGAAACGCCGCTCTCTGCTCGTCCACGCCTGCCGTTTATCCGAAGGTGAACGAGAACGCCTGCACTCCCGGGTCGAGAAACTCGATCGAAAAGGTCAGATCGCGCACGCGTCTGGTTTGGCCAATTAGCTGATACAGCCGTTGACCGTCGAGCAACACCCTGGCCGCCGAGGTTTGCAACGTGCTCTTTACGGCGAGAGTTCCTTCGCCTTCGCAAGCCGGCCATTCAGCGAAAAGACGCCTGCTAACAACGCTCCCGAGAGAACCGCCAGGGCAAACCATCTGGGCGCCTGCGGACCGACGTGGAATGCTGCAGCCTGCGCGGCGGCGACGCTAGAAAAGAGCAACAGCGAAACGTACACTTCACGCAATACAGGTCGCATTCTATGTCCGTTCCATACACCGATTCCGACGCCAAAAATCACTAAGACCACGTATGTCCCGTCGAGCGCGTGCCACGCAAGCGGCCCGAAAAGTGCCCGTACGTACGGGAGATGCGACCCACAATGAATCCATGAAACGGTCATCCAGAGACCGGCTAGCGTAAAAAGCGTACCGATTAAAGGCCCTAAGAATCTTCCTAATGCTAGGTTATTAAGACCCGCATGTTCGCGGGTAAATCCCATGAAGAGCGAAAAACGATCCGCTTCGGCTTCAGGATAGTACTGATTCACCCAAAGGTCCTGAGCCTTCTTCGAGTCGGGCTTAAATAGCGCATAGAAGCCTGCGTATGCAAAACATACGCCGAACACGGTAAAGAACAGGCCACCTAAGATCAACGAGGGGGCGCAATCCGCGTACGCCATCGCCTCAGCGGACGTCCAGTGACGTTACCGGCTCGATGTCGTATTGCTGGGTGTCCGCCGTCAAGGGTGTGACGACTCGCACCGCTCCGTCTGAGCCGATTGATAGATGCGTCGGTTGCGTGCTCTCGAGCTTCGTATACGGCGCGTCGATACCCACCGTCAGCAGATCGAACTTGCCCTTCGGAACGTAGAACACGCGATAGTTCTCGATGCTTGTTCCTGGGTCGAGCTCTGTGTCGACTCCGGTTCGCGGGTTGCCGAGGTGCGTTACGTACGACCAGCTGTACACCGGCACGCTTCGTCCGACCGCGTAGTATCCCTGATATTCGTAGCTGAGTGGTTCGCGCGTTGGCGGCACCGCCGGCGACGCCGACATCACTCGCTTACCGAAGACGTTGACCGCGAGACCGAGAAAGTGCGCGTTTACCGTGCCCACATTGCGCAGATCGATGTGCAGTCCGACGGCGATCAGCCCGTGCTGCTGGCTCAACCGCTGAAGCGACGCGGTGATATTCACCTCCGGTTGCGCGAACGACGGCTTAATCCGGTTTTCGTATGCGAAGATGTAGAAGGCCCAGATACCGGCCGCAACGATCGCGGCGATTTCAACGATATCGCGGGTCCTGGTCAACGAGGAGCCGTGCGTATTGTCGGTGCGATCCTTACGACTAAACAGCATTTATGCTCGTTCGACCTTACAATAGTCCAACCTCGCCCAATCCTTCGATGTCGACTGCGTTCGGCCGGCCGGGCTTGCGAGGTCGCCTGTCGAATTTCGCCACGTAGGGCGGACTCGCTCCGCTCGGAGGAACGATGCCTATCACCGGCGCCATCTCGCAGTTGCGAACCACGAACCTTGCAGAATCGATCCGATTCTACACCGACAAAGTCGGCTTGGTTCTCGACTTTCAGTTCGAAGATTTCTATGCGGGTATTCGTGCCGGCGATCAACTCTTTCACCTCAAGCTCGTCGACTGCAAAGACCCGACGATCGAGATCGTCGATGAAGGCGATCACTTCCATCTGTACTTCGAAACCGACGACGCAACAGCGACGGCCGCGATGCTGAAACGCAACGGCGTTGCGCTCGTGCGAGACGTGCACGATACCGACTGGGGAACTCGAGAGCTCGTTATAAAAGACGATCAAGGCCACACGCTCTACTTCGGCCAGCGACTTTAAGTAAGCGCCGCGGGAGCACTCGCCCGCGCGCCGAAGGACGACCCATGCGCTTAGCGAGCATCGTGCTTTCTGTGGCACTCTTTTTGGCGTTTGCGCCGGCCGTCCCGGCGCAGGCAGCAGACCTTGAAGCGTTGCACAAAACGTTTGCCGGCTTCACGTACGACGCCGGTCAACTGCGGTCGTCAATCGTGACCGACACGGTCACCTATGGCCAGAAAAATCAACCGTTTCAAAAAGGCAGCATCCGCAGGGTCGGGCTTGTTTACCGCCGCGACATCGTCGACGCGCGCTCGCGTTTCTCTACTTCGACCGGATTCAATGGCGAAAAATTCTGGTTTTCCAATGCCAACGGCTTCACCGTTCCGGTCATCGGCGATTCCGCGAAGCGCCTGCTGGCCGAAGACCTATCTCACCGATGCCATAGCGTCGATCCCTTGGACGCCGCAAGGCCCGTCCTCGGTCGATGGACATTCCGTCGGCGTCTACCGGATCGCTAAAGATCCGGGCTATACGATCGATCTATACGTCGACGACACGACCGGTCAATACCGTCGCGCCGTGATCGATCCCGACGGTAGTCATCGCGTGACGATCGACATACTCCAATACACTCCCGTCAGTGGAATGCAAATCGTGTCGCAGTGGCATTCCGAGCTCGACGACACGACGCACACGTTAAGCGATATTGCCGTTAACGCGATCATCAGCGATCCGGATCTGTCGCCGCCGCCGCAGGTCGCGAGCTGGGACTCAATCTCGGGGACGGTGTTCCCGATCAAAATCATCCACCGGCACATCGCCGTGGAAGCCAAGATCAACGGCGTGCAAGGCCTGTTCGTTCTCGGGTCGGGCTCGACCGGTACGTTGATCGGCGGGCAGTTCGCGCACCGCGCCGGACTCAAAGCCGACGGATATGCGCCGCAAATATATCAAGAGCTGCCAAACCACGTTCAGTCGGGAACGGTCGACACGATCGAAATAGGCGGAAGCGTCTTGCGCAACGCGCACATCTATTTCGGGGCGCAAGATGCGGACGACCTCATTCCCGATGGTGTGCTCGGCTACGACATCTTCGCGCACACCGTGGTCACGATCGATTTCGTAAAGAACACGATGCAAATCCAAGACCCGGCGCTCGTCAACCCCGACGCAGTGCAGGGAGTCCATATGCTGGCCGATCTCGGCCGCGGAAAGGCGATCGTTCCGGCCAAGATCCAAGACGTCGGTGTCCCCGCCGTTCTCGAAACCGGCGTCCCTGCGGCCGTCCTACTTCCGTATGGCATGGCAGATCACGACGGCTTAAAGCTCTACAATGATAATCAGGCGGCCGACGCGATAGTGCTCCCCCACGCCTGGGCGGACGAAAATGGCGCGCTCGAGGTAACGACCGGGGGGAGATGCTGGCAGCTTGAGGTTGTGACGCTCGGCCCGATCAGTTACACTCGCCCGACGGCTTGTATCTATATCGGTTTGGAAGACGGGCAAGCCGTAATCGGTCTGGATTTTCTCGACCGATTCGAAAAAATCGTGTTCGACTTCTCGCGAGCCGGCGTGATCTTCGTGCCGCGCTCCTGACCTATTTCAACGTTGCCGCCGCGACGGGGACGCCATCGCGTTGTAACACGATCGATTGGATGCGCGCGGTCGGCCGAATCAACAGCGAGGCTGTTTGCCCGGTCGAATGCAGCGCACCTAAATCGGTCTGTCCACCAGCGCCGATGCTAACGACGTGCAGCTCACCGCCCGGATGGTCGGCGATCACGTACACCCACGAACCGTCGCGCGCGTACAACACTTTCGCAGCGACCTGTGACCCCGATATGGGCGACATCGACACGTGATTGAAATGGCTGTGCACCACAGTCGCTAACGCAACGTCTTCGTCGGCCAACTGGCCGTGCAGCCGTAACGCTTGGAAACCGGTGCCCAAGAACGCTAGCGCAAATACCGCCGCAATCGCGTACTGCCAAAGTGAAGAAGAGCGAGAACGAGACGGCGTCGCAGGTGAAGCCACATCGTGAATGCGTCGGTCCAACGACGCAGACGGCGTCACTCCCGGCAGCGCCGACGCCAGCGACGCCGCAACGCTTTGCGCATCGATGACTCGCGCCGCGCACTCGGCGCAGGCAGCAATATGGCGGTCTACCGCTGCCGACTCAAACGCATCGAGCGCCCCAAGCGCGTAAAGTTCGGCGTCGTCGCCGATGTGCTGCGTCATGCGCGCGCCTCCGAACCGGCGCGCAACTCCGCTTGCAGTTTGCGCATACCCATCGCGATGCGGCTCTTGATCGTCCCGAGCGGAACGTTCAATGCCTCGGCTACCTCCACGTGCGTCTTATTTCCATAATAGGCCAGCGTCAACGCGGTGCGCTGCTCCTCGGGTAAACGCTCCAACGCCAAACGCAATCGCTCCGACTCAACCGGATCCACGACCGGTGGATCGATCGTCGTCACCGGTTCCCATCGTGCCGCCTTTTCTTCGCGCAAACCGCGACGCGTGTCGCTGCGTAGCGCCGCCAACGATTCGTTTCGAACGCACGCCACCAGGTAGGCTTTCAACATCTCCCGGCTGCCGGAAAAGCGATTCGGGCTGCGCCACACGCGCACGAGCGCATCGTGCACGCAGTCTTCGGCCAGGGCGTTGTCGCCCGTCACGTGGCGAGCGACGCTCACGAATACCCGTGCCCAAAGCGCATAGACTTCCTCGAGCGCCCGTGGCTCGCGCGCGACGAATCCATCGACCAGCCCGTCCATTCGGCCTCCGAATACGGTTCCGAACCTTTCATAGCCTGGAAACGCCGCCGCCGACCACCCCGGATGAGAAGCGCTCCATCGACGGGAAGCGGCCTGTATGCGCAAAGGAGCGACCCAACCAGCTGCAGGCAAGGCGCTTCGTAAGCAAATTCCACGGTCGTCGTACGGTCGATGGGCGCCGCAGCCCGGACGGCCGGATCCGCTCGCGGTTCTGGAAGAATCGAACGTAGGGCGGCTACAGAATCTCATTCCGGTCCGCTTTGCACGCATGAAAAAATCGGCGTTTACGTTCTTTCGCGGCTTTCCGAGCATGATGGCCTACGATGTGGGAACCGGACGTCCGGCGACCGGAATTATCGTACAGTCGTGCGGCGATTGTCATTTGGAAAACTTCGGAATCTACGCAACGCCCGAACGTAACGTGGTCTTCGATATCAACGATTTCGACGAAACGACCCCGGCTCCGTGGGAATGGGACGTGGAGCGCCTGGCCGCCAGCATCGAAATTGCCGCACGCGTCAACGGATTTTCCGAGAAGCAAACGTCTAAGGCCGTGCTCGGTGCGGTGTCCGAATATCGACACAAGATGCTCGAGTGCGCGCAGATGACGCGGCTGCAATGTTGGTATTCGAGGATCGACGCATCGGACTTTTTGAAACAGACCGGCATTTGGGAACTTCGGCGAGCCGGACTGCCGCGCGCCGCACCGGACGATAGCCACGAACTGATCGCCGAGCAGTATACCGAAGGCAAAGGCGTCGGAACGAAAATTGCGGACAAGCCTCCGAAGCTGTTCCACCCGCCGCCGGATGGTGAGGTGATCGGCGACGCACGCGAAGTCTTCGAGCGCTATAAGCGGTCGCTACGCGACGACTTACAGGTGCTCTTTGGTGCCTACGAGCTGAAAGATCTCGCGATCAAAGTGGTCGGGCTGGGCAGCGTCGGCACGCGCTGCGCGGTCGCGTTGATGATGGCAAACGACGAGGATGCGCTGATCTTGCAGATCAAAGAGGCCCGCCCGTCGATTCTCGCGCCCTATGCCGGCGCGAGTCGATACGAGAACAACGGGCGGCGCGTCGTGGCGGGGCAGTTGCTGATGCAATCGGCGAGCGATATTTTCTTAGGTTGGAGCGATAGCGACGATGACCATCAGTTCTACATCCGCCAACTGTCGGACATGAAGTGGTCGGCTAACGTGAGCGTGATGAGCGCTCCCGAGCTGCAGTCTTACGCTGCGCTGTGCGGCCAAGTGTTAGGGGTCGCGCACGCCCGATCCGGAAGCGCACATACCATCGCGGGCTACTTGGGCTCGTCTTCAACCTTCGACGCTGCCATCGCCGAGTTCGCGCAGAATTATGCAGAACAAGTGTTGGAGGACTACGAAAGTTTTCTGCACGCCCTCGAAACCGGACGCTTGTCTGCGGAGTAGAGGGAGCATATGTTCGCATCGATCGTCCTCGCCGCCGTTGCGGCCACCTCGCAGGCCGCGGCTTCTCCAACGCCGCCGGCCGCAGCGCCCGCACTTGTCGCATCGTCAACCGCAGTTCAAGCCCGTCTGAATACAGGGCTCTCATCGCTCGCCGGCAATCAACCCGACCACGCGCCGGCCATGCAAGTCGCCATCGCGCAAGACGGACAGATCGTTTACAACCAGGGCTTCGGGACGGCCTCAGCCGATACGCGCTTCGCGGTCGGTTCGATTACCAAACTATTCACTGCAATCGCAATCATGCAATTAGTTCAAGAAAAGCGCGTCGATCTCAATGCCTATGTAACCACCTATCTTCCGGATGCGAAGTATGCCGCAAGGATCACGGTGACCGAGCTTCTGCAACACACATCGGGATTGTGGAACTATGGCGACTATGCATTCAACAGCGGCGCGGCAGCAAAGCCGACCACGCCGGGCGCGATCCTTGAGTTGGCCGCCGGTCATCCGCTGACGTCGTTGCCCGGAACCACATGGGCCTATAGCAATACCGGCTACGTCGCGTTGGGGTTGATCGTCGAGCATGTGTCGGGCATGTCGCTGGCCGGCTACGACGCGCAGCATATCTTGCAGCCCGCAGGCATGACGCAAACCACCGTCGGTAATCCGCCTGCGGATGTAGCGATGGCAAAAGGCTACTTAGAGGCAAGCGGCACGCCGGCTCCGCCGTACGACCCGTCGTGGACCTTCGCATGCGGCGACATCGTCTCGACCGCCGCCGACCTGCTACGCTTCGATATCGCGCTAATGAACGGAAAACTCGTAACGCCCGAGACGTTCACGCAAATGCAAACGACCGTCTTCAAAGGCGATGGATTTCTGCAAGGCCTCGGCCCGGTGATGAACGATCGGGCCGGAATGCAGTCGGTCGGGCATCACGGTGGCCTCCCCGGCTTCGAGGCCAATAACCAGATGATTCCGTCGCAAGGTGTGGCCTGGGTCGTGCTCGGCAATGCATTCGATTTCAAAACTTCGAGCGCCGACAAAATCGTTCTGAACGCACTGTGGCCCCAGCAGTTCCCGATCGTGGCAACCGTGACAACTCCGGAAGATAAAGCCATGACCGCGCGATTCCGCACCGCTTTGACGTCGTTCACGAAAGGCTCGGTCGATCGCTCGCAATATACCGATGAAGCGAATGCCGCGTTAACGCCGGACGTTCTAAAACAGACTTCCGTGCTGCTCTCGAGCTACGGCGCAATACAAAAGATCGAATTCGTCGGAATCGAGCGCTCCGGCACGAAAACGGTCTACAAGTATAAAGTCACCTATCCCGGCGGCCACGTATTAATGTGGGAGATGGGTCTGGACGCTAACAACAAGATCTTCGCCATCAGCGGAAGTTAGCGTCGAGGCACCGCCGGAATCGTGCAAGCAGCGCGACGACTCCGGCGGTGAAGGACTGGTTGAGGTTATCTGTTACCCGAGGGGAAGACGACGGCATCTTCCGGTCCGTACAGCTCACCCGCGCCGATGGAGAACTTAATCCTCTGATTTCCGCCGATTTGCGCGTACTCGACGCGCTGATTCGAGATATCGGCTTGCCACGTTGCCGTGTGCGACGCTATCAACGAGCCCGAGACCGGATCGGCGAACCCGGAGATGGTCGAAACCGGACCGGCAGCCATGTTAGAGCTGTCAAAGATGTTGACGGTTCCATTAAACTGGCTCGAGCTTTGATCGTTGATCATGAGCATGCCCTTGCCGAACGAGCGGATGCCGCCGGGGAAAGCGATTCCCAGACCGCCGAACTCGGTGATGGTACCGGTTGAGGGCACGTACTCGGCAAACGCGGTTGCGAAGTTGGTATCGAGGTAGTTGTACCACACGTTATTGGCTTTATCGCAAGCGACGCCGAACGAGAAGAAGATGTTCGACTCCGGGATCGAGCCCGTCGGTGCCGTCGCACCCGGTGCGAAGATTTGGATGCTGCCGTTCGTGTAGCCATTGTCGGCGTACGTATTCGACACGTAGACCGTGCCGTTCGGACAAACCGCCACATAGGCCGGAGCCTGCTGGTTCCCCTCGTTGAGAATCTTCGTCGCCGTATAATTGCCCGGCGCGTAGACGTTAACGGCGGAAGTGCCCTGGCTCGTTACGTACAGATTCCCCTGACGGTCTGAAGCCATGCCCTGCGGTCCCGAGACATCGGTGATCGTTGCCGTGACGACGCCGCCCTTTTTCGGCTCGAACTGTTGCACGACGTTACCGAGATAATCGGAAACGAACAGCGTGCGGCCCCATTTCGAGCGTGACGTGTTGGGCACGACGACGTGCGGCACGTTGATGTGGCTGCTGCGCAACATTGCGAGCTTCTCGGCACTGAGCGCGAAAGCACCCAACGGCCGCTTCATCCCTTGGGGGAGAGCTGACTGTTTGCCGGCGGACTGCGCGCCCGTAGCAGATGGCGCGAGCTGCGAGGCGCCGGAGCAACCTGCAAGCAGCGCAAGAGTAGCCGCAGCGACCAAGCCGTGGCGCAATTGAGACATGAACAATTCGAGAGCCTTTCTGAATGCGGTCTCGCGAAGGCGGCAACAACGCTTATTGCGTTGCTATGCAAACAGAGTGCACGCGCAGGCGATACCGTGTCGTGGGGATGTCAAGCTATTGGCTCGACTGTATGCGAACAAGTCTGCCCGAAGAGCGCGGGCAGAGCCATGACCAATTTGGGCTACGCTTAGTGCAGCAGTCCCTTGTCGCGTGCGCGCGCGACCGCCTCGATGATTCCGGAAGCGCCGAGCTTCCGTGTAACGGCCTTGATCTGATTGCGAACGGTGTGAATGCTACGCGCATGTTGTTGTGCGATGGCCTTTGCGGTTCGACCGTCCGCCAATTCAACCAAGACGCGAGTCTCCGCATCGGTAAGTAACGTGGGCACGTCCTCACGATGGAGTGAAGCAAGTGCGACGGCGATCGCTTCGGCAATGCCTTCTTGATGCGCCGAACGCAATCGTTTGAGCGCCCTCGACGCCGATTCGCCGTTGAGGGACGAGCCAAGCGCGGCGAGGTCGCGCACGAACGTGACGAGCGCGCGCGTCTGTGCGGTGGGTGCGTGATGCGGCAATCTGCGCATCGCGGCTTCGGTGTTGCCTAACGTGATTTGCGCGATCGCTGCGAAGCAGTCGGCCTGCACGTTTCCGATCGCGTTTTCCCGCGCTGCGGGTGCCGCAATCCGGCCGCATGCGCGCAGACGAAGCAACGCGTTCTTTTCGTCGCCGCCAAACGCAGCGAACATCGCAAGCGACGCATTCCAAAGCCGGCGTTCGGCCGGATCGACCACGCGATCGTCCAGCTTGGCGAGAACTCTGTAGCCCACCGAGAACTCGCCATTCCAACTCAAACGAGTAGCCATGGCGATGCAACAGTCGAGTTCGTCGCGAAAACCCGAATGCAACTGCATTTCAGATTCGATCGCCAGCGCGCGATCGTCGTGGCCGCGCTCCACCTCAAGGCAATATTGCGCGCTCAGTGCGTAAAGACGATGACGCCGGTCGCCGGTACGTTCCGCGGCCGACGCCATCTGTTGTGCGTGCCATAATGCCGCGGCGTGATCGTCGCGCGTTCCGACGGCCGTCCCATACAAAATACTTTGTGCGCAAATGAAGTGAAACCAAGCGCCGGCTCGATGCGCAAGGCGCGCTGCTTCGGTTGCGTTGCCCTCTGCAGCCGCAGCATTGCCGGATTGGTATTGTACGTACGACAAACGCTGCAACGAGCGTGCCAGCAGCGCCTCGTCGTCGAGGTCGGTCGCGGCGCGTACTGCCCGCGCCGCTTCGAGGTGTGCCTCGTCGAGGCGGCCCGCCAACGCCAGCGCCATTGCGTAGATGCCCCGCGCATCGGCACGGTCGACCTCCGTTCCCACGTCGAAGGCCGGCACGATTGCGGCCAGCGCCTCGGTGCTGCCCTGGTTGAGGTAATGAACGGCTCGAAGCCGGCAGACGCGAGCGTGAATCTCGCGCGTCGTCTCGATCTGATTCGCCCGCTCGTATAGGGCGTTGGCTCGGCCGAGTGCGCCGGCTTGCGCTTCGATCTCGGCGCGTAGACACACGACGATCGGATCGTCTCGACGCACCGATTGCGGCAGCGCTCGCAGCGCATCTCCGACGCCTCGCGCACATCCTGCGTCGAACAAGGCTAAGCCGCCGGCGTGCAGCTCGGCGAGCACGCAGTCGGGCGCGTAACGCCGCACCAGGTCGAATGCGCGCCCGGCAAAACCCGACACACGCAAAACAGCGGCTACGCGAAGTGCGCGCGCTCGACGTTGCGATGCGGGAATCTGCGCGATGGCGTAGCGCGCGAACGCCGGATGTAGCACGACCCGATCGGCCTCTTCATGCGATGGAACCGGGGCGTCGCTGAGCCAGCGCAGATCTGCCGGCGCATCCTCGCGGCCGGCTGCTGCGAGCATCGTTTCATCGAACGCGCCGAGCAATGCCAGCTCCGAGACGAGGTAGCGTCGATCGTCGTCGAGCCGACTGAGTATCTCGGTGGAGAAGTACGAGAATAAAAGCCGCTCCGCTGTTGCTGCGGCCCGCGAAAGGTCCAACGTCGATCGCTGCAGAGCGGCGAGTGCGAATCGAACCGCGACTGGCCATCCGCCCGTCGCATCGGTAACGAACTGCATCGCCGAATCGTCGACGCGCATACCGAGCGTCTTTGCAGCTCGACGGATCTCGTGTAACGACAACGATAAATCGCGTTGTCCGACCGGCGCGCCCGCTTGGCCTACGGCCACCCAGGCAGCCATCGGTAGTCCCACGGATTCACGGGAAACGAAGATCCATCGAGTTGCGGGAAACCCGCCGACGAACGATGCGATCCTGTCGATATCGCCGGCGGCGATCACGTGCAGGTCGTCTACTACGATGAGTGGCGATCCGGACGAGACCGCGGCGACCAGTTCGTCGATCCCCTGCGTTTTCGGGTCGTGCCAAACATGTTGAAGGCCGCCGAGCGCGGCGCGAACGGCGGTGGTTTTCCCCGCTCCGGCGACAGCTTGAATGATCGCAATGCGGTATTCGAAAGCGGCCCGTACTGCATCGACCCCGGATGGTTCGCGCGTCACCGATCGCACCGTCATGGTATCGACTGCTTCCGCGCAAGAGCGATTGAAACCGCCCCAGTCATCCAGGCGCCCCGGCGGCGGCATATCCAGCATATGAAGACGATCCAACTCGCCGTGGTCGCCGCACTCCTGATCGGTGCGCTCGGCGTCGCAAGCCCGGCTCCGCACATTGCAACCGCGACGGTCCATATCAAGAACTTCGCATACGTTCCGCCCAACCTTACCGTACACGCCGGCGAGCGCGTCACATTCGTCAACGACGACGACGAAGCGCACACCGTTACGGCTACCGACAAATCGTTCGATTCCGCCGGTATGGACACCAACGACAAATGGCAACACGTGTTCGCAAAACCCGGAACCTATACATACTTCTGCCAGATGCATCCGTATATGAAAGGCGCGGTCACCGTTCTATGAAGCGCGACGACTTTCTCAAACACGTAGCCTGGACCGGAACCGGCATCGCCTGGACGCTCTCGGCAACCGGCGTCTTTAATGCAACGCCTGCGCTGGCGCAAAGCGACGGCATCTCGTTCGTGCAAATCAGCGATAGCCACATCGGTTTCGCGCGCCCCGAAAACACTGACGTAGCCGGAACGCTGCAGCGCACGGTCGCCGCGATCAACGCCATGCCGGTGCAGCCCGCGTTCGTCGTCCACACCGGCGACGTTACCCATCTCGCCAAGCCCACGCAATTCGATACCGCAAAGCAAATCCTCGGAACGCTCAAGGCTCCGCTGATAACGCTTCCTGGCGAACACGACGTCATCGGCTCGCCGGTCGCCTTCATGGCCGCCTTCGCGCACGCCGGTGCTCCCGACGGCTGGTTCTCGTGGGATCAAGGCGGCACGCATTTTCTCGCATTAGTGAACGTGTTCAACTTCGAAATCGACGGGAAGCTCGGCGAAAAACAACTCGCTTTTGTCGAAAACGACCTCGCCGCGCAGAAGAAGTCGACGCCCATCGTGGTGTTCGCACACGTTCCGTTGTATGCGCTCTATCCGCCGTGGGGTTGGACGACCGAAGATGGAGCGCGCGTCATGGCCGCGCTGCGCAAGTTCGACGCCGTAACGGTCCTCAACGGGCACATCCACCAAATCGTCCAGCACACCGACGGCAACATCAAATTCGCAACCGCCGCCTCGACGGCCTATCCGCAACCCGCACCCGGCACGGCTCCGAAGCCCGGCCCGCTCATGGTTCCGCAGAGCAGACTGATGAGCGTCCTCGGCTATCGCAGCGTCGCGATCGCCCCCAATACAACCGCTACGATCGCGGACCGATCTCTATAACTGGTCACGGCTTGACGGCGGTGTGCTGTGAGTACACCGCATGCCACCGGCCGTTTACGTAGGCAAATATATCGCTCGATGCACCCGTTAGAGACTGAGATTCAGTGAATCGAGGCTATGCAGAGCGACGAACCCGCATTTCTTGCATCGGATACAAGCGCAGTTCAGTCGCTGTGGCGGAGCCTCATCATCCCCGCTAAAAATAGGAAGTGCCACGAGACCATTGACGACGACGGATAGTGACCCTGCGCACCTAGGACACTCTGCCTTTGCATCCCGCTCGTAGAGCCGCTTGCCAATTTCGGTCGCAGTTTCGTCCGTTAATGCATTGTTGGCGCCGAACTCAATTGTATTATCCATAGCGGGCGGCGCCTTCGCGGGACTGCCGGAGCCCACCTAGGGAGCCCCTACGGTAGACCCTCTATAGCGAATGACCATTTCTTGAGTTCTTTGCGCGCCGTCCCGTTGTTACCCAGTTGATACACCGATGCAGCTGAAGCCTGGAAGGCAAAGCTGGTAAACGGCTCCGCGACCATCTTGTGGAAGTACGTCGCGGTCGTTACGCCGACAGTGACATGCGGGAAGAAATTCGCGCCGCTCGCTTTCGGAACGTACGCTGCGACGTAGTCCAGCGTCGGCTGGTTGATATCTGGTTCGGCCTGTGTCGTATAGAATGCAGCAGATGTTCCGCTCGAGGCGGTGTACGGTGCGACGGCGGCCAAAAGGTCGCGCTGAAGTTTCAGCAGATTAGGCGTGGGCTTGACCTCGATCACCGTAGCGTACAGGCCAGTTTTACCCCACGCTTCACCGGCGTATTTCACCGCCGTAAGCTGCATGGTGTCGGCATTATCGGCTGCAAAGACCTTGTCGGCGGCGGCGTAGACATCGCTGAGGTGGGCCGCGTACACGTAACGCTGCAGCAGTGTCAAATGCGGCAGGTGGCTTGCATCCAGCGTGAACCCCTTAGGAAAGCTCTGCAAGAGGCGGGCGTTCGCGGCTCTTGCGTGTTGAATCATCGTTGCGTCGGGTTGAAGTCCGATATCGATCGCAGTGACGGCGCTCGGTGCCACCGCCGTTGCGTTAGCGGCTGGCGCGATGAACATAGCGGCCAACACGACCGCGACGAGGATGGCGTAACGATTCTTATTGAGCATTTGGCGCTATTAGAAGCCTCCCGGAAAGCGCAGGCTAGTGAGATGACCAAATTTTACTTGCGTGCCGTTTTGCGCGCGCTGGCTTGCGATTTGCGTCTTTTGGCTTTGCATCTGCTTTTCCAGGTCGCCGAGACCGGACTGAATGATGGCGTTGCGCGACGCCCATTGTGGCTGGCTGAGAAACGCTACGCCCGGATAAATCTTGCGCACGTCCGGCACGGTGCGGCGTTCGTTGCGAACGTGTTCGAGGATTCTCAAGGCGGCGTCGATGTTGCCGAACGCGTAGCCGTTGATGTCCGTGCCGCTCAACTGAAAGAACGCGTCCTGTGCGTGATACAGCTCGAATGCTTTATTGCCGATCGATCCCAGCTTGTTCGGATCCGTGAATGCCTGGAACTGACGGCCGGCATACTGCGCCGAGTAAAACCAGTAGGTCGCTTCGTTTCGGTAGCCCATGTCGTAGAGCCGAATGGCCGCGACGTACAACTCGGGGAACGTCAACTGCATCCACTGGCTGCGCATCTGTTGAATGGTGGCGACGAATCGTCGACGATCGCTCGAGGCTAAGCCCGCGCTGTATTTGCCGACATGAACGACGTCGCCGGTCGAGTTGTAATAGGGCGTGACGTACGCGTTAATCGTACCGGGGTTATCGGCTCTCGCTGCTGCGGGCATCGTAATGGCGGCCGTGGCGGCTAGGACGAGGGCGGCGTACGAGCGCTTCAATATGACATCCCTATGATGTTGAGTTGTGCGTCGATGTTGGCGGCCGGTCTGGATCTGGCGGACTCTAGATACATAAAGTGCCGGTCGTCTTTGTCGAGTCCGTTTATTTCCCACTGCGTGACGCGCGCGTCGGCGTCTCCCGACTTTGCGATCGCGGCTCGTGCGGTCGCGGCGAGTTTTGCGAACGCGATCGCGTTCGGATCGAAAGCTTGTGCGTCGATCTTTGCGGCGGTGACGGGGCCGTTGTCCATGGACATCATCTTCACCGGAGTCGGTCCGGTGATCGTGCCGTCAGGCGCGACGACGTAGTGATCCACGTTGACGTGATTCTTCGGTTCTTGCACGTCGACCATCAGGCCGTTGACGCCGTCGGCGCCGATCGTGGTTACTTTGAGCGGCCGGCCGGATTTTTCGGCAATCGCGTTCAGCGCTTTCATCACCGCTTGGCCATCGGTGAGGAACGGATCGATCGTACCGCCGCCGGGGTTAGGCGCCGCAAGTTTTGGATCGCCTTGACCGTAGCCGCCGCTTGAGGATCCGGACGATCCGTCAGAGCAGGCCGCGAGAAGGCTGGCGAGCAGCAATCCAAACGTAACGGCTGCTTTGTGTCGCAATAGAACCGGCATGGCGGCCTCTTTTGGACTGCAGCCGAGCTTCCCCTCGGTAAGAAACATGTGGAGACGAGGGGGCTCGAACCCCTGACCTTCCGGATGCAAACCGGACGCTCTACCAGCTGAGCTACATCCCCGTGCGCGCCCCGACTTTTCCGGGGTCGTGAGGATAACCCTACCGCAGCGCTCGTGGCTCTGCAAGGACTCAACCCCGACGGCGTGAATAGGCGGCGATTGCGGGGGCATAGCTCAGTTGGTAGAGCATCACGCTGGCAGCGTGAGGGTCAGGAGTTCGAGTCTCCTTGCCTCCACCATGGAAAGTCGAAAATCTCTCGGGCGGATGGGTGGAACGCGTGATCCAAGACGCAATCACATGGGTTTTAAGTAACGCCGGGATCGTTCTTTTCGTAGTCGCGATTATTACGTCGTTCGCGAAGGTCCGTCGAGCGCGTACCGCACGGCAATCGCCGAGCGTAGCGTCCATTTTCTGGAGCGAGATTCTCTTTTACGCAGTCGGAATTGGATTCGTTTATTACGGCTTGCTGCATGCGTATGCTCAAAACATTGCCGCTCCGAGTATTGGGTGGCTTCCCAGCCCATTCGAATACGAACTCGGTTGGGTCGAAATCGGCCTGGGGGTCTCGGCCATACTCTCGCTCTGGCGCGGATACGATTTTCGCTTAGCATTATCGATCCCGTTCGTGATCTTCAGTTGGGCGGCCGCCGCACAGCATATCCAACTCATCATCTGTTGCCACAACATGGCTCCCGGAAACGCCGGCTTGATCCTGTGGTTTAGCGATATTGCGGTGCCGCTTATCGTGCTGGTTCTTGCGATACTGTCATCTCGTTCTGTAGAGGATCCAAAATGAGGATCATCGCGGATCCGAGGCCATTCGTTTTGACAAACGGTTGTGTTTTTGCGTTGCCGACGTGTGGGGCACAGCCGGGGGCTATGCCGTAGCTCGCCCCCTCGGCACGTTCATTTCGCACCGTACGCGATTTGGACTAAGTCTAGTCCACCCGTTCACATCTTGGTAACGTAATTTCGGGCCGCTTTCAGCCAAGTTTGTTGCCATTTTCTTGCCGATCTATGGTCGAAATGCACCACACCCAATTTTCGCCCGCAACAGACATCTGCGATCGCGGAAACCGGTGGAAAATCGCCCGATACGGCCCGCTTTTTACATGAACGTTTTGTTTACGAGTGGACTAAGTCTAGTCCGAAAACCACACGGTCTCGAATCGCACTATGCGCGATCGAAACTCTCAGGAATCGCGAGTTAGGGCAACTTCCCGTAACGCCCGTGCCTCGTCCCACGCGGCGCCTTCGACAACATGCGCCTGTAACGCATCGCCGCCAAGCGACGCACGCAGCGCATCGACCATCTCGTCGTATTCTTGCTGTTCGGTGTAACCGCGAACGAACGAAATCTTCGGCGCTTGCGCCTCGACGAAACCCAGCAATCTCGCGGCCCGCACCGCATCCGAAGCCGAACCCGAGCGATCCAGCGCGAGGATCGCCGCTAGGTGTTGTAGCGCACACAACACGAGAAATTCAAGCCGGGCTTCGGTGGCGAGTTCGATCACCTCGCGAGCTGCAGCACGCGCTTCGTCGAAACGCCCGAGCCACACCGAATACGCCGCGATATTGGCCAGCGTCAACGCGCAGCTCCTGACGTCGTTCCAACGCCGGTGACCTTCCAGCGCTTCGGTAGACAACGCTAATGCCCGCTCCGCGTCGCCCGCTTGGAACTCCGTCTCGGAAAGATTGTTCGCGGCCGACGTTACAAGCCGTTCCGCGCCGATCGCGCGAAAGTTCTCAAGCGCTTCGCGGAGATAAGCGCGCGCGCCGTCCAGATCGCCGACCGCATCGCGCGCGATTCCCAGCGCGACCAAGACGTTGCCGCTCAAGCGGCGCAACTTCAAGCGCCGCCCGTCCTCCAAAGCAGCCCGTAACAACACCTCGCCCTCGTCCAAGCGGCCCATCAAAATCAGCGCCGAACCTGCCAGATCGCGCGCCGCCGTCAGACCAAACGCGTCGCCGAGCGCGTCATATCGCTCCAAAGCGCGCGCCGCCGCCGCGTAGCTCTCGGCACGATGCAGAAACGCTGCCTGCAAAGCCGAGTTCGCGAGCTCGAGTTTCGCGAGCACACCGCTCGGCGCATCGGAAGGCGCCAACGAGATGGCGAGCGGTACCCAGCGAGGTCCTTCGCCGGCCAAAACCGAGGCCCATAACGGATGCAGCGCGCCGGCCAGCCGCGCCCCCAACAGCACATCGGCCTTTTCGTCCAGCGTCCACGAAAGCGCCGCGCGCCAGTTCTCAAACTCCGGCTCGACCAATGCGTACCAACCTCGGTCCGCCATCGTTTCTTTGTCGCGCTCGAGCTCTTCCGCCAGTTCCACAAACGCACCGGCATGCGCACGTGCGGCCGATTCGCGTTCGCCCAGCTCTTTCAACTTGTCCAACGCGTATTGTCGCGTCGACTCCAACAACCGGTACCGCAACGATCCTCCGGTTCCCGGTTCTGGCGACACCATCGACTTGTCGACTAGCGACGCCAGAACGTCGAACACGTCGAACTCGTCGATCGTCGCGTCCACGCACACGGAAGCCGCGCTCGCGCTGGTAAATCCGCCGCTGAAAATAGACAACCGCCGGAAGATCGCCCGCTCGCGCTCGTCGAGCAAATCGTAACTCCAGTCGATCATCGCTCGCATCGTTTGTTGGCGCGCCAGCGAGCTGCGACTACCCCCGGTCAACAGGCGGAAGCGTTCGTCGAGCCGCTTGGCCAACTCGCGTGGCGGAAATGCCGCCACGCGCGCTGCGGCTAACTGCAATGCGAACGGAACGCCGTCCAAACGCCGGCAAATCTCGCCGACCGCATCCACGTTCGAAGCATCCAAACGAAACGACGCATCGACCGCCCGAGCGCGATCTTCGAACAACGCCACCGCACCGTATGCGCTTGCATCGGCCGGCGCAAGTGCTGTCGAGCGCGAAGCCGGCGGCACCGCTAACGACGGCATGCGATACACCTGCTCGCCGTCGACGTTCAAACTCTGACGGCTCGTCGCGATGATCCGCACGCGCGGACATGCGCGCAGAATAGCGTCGGCCGCGGTCGCCACTGCATCGATCAAGTGCTCGCAGTTATCCAGAATCAACAGCGCTTGTTTCAACTTCAAGTGCGAGATCAGCACGTCGAGGATCGGCCGTCCCGGCGACTCGGCCACGCCGAGCGCTTGCGCTACCGCACCTCCGACCAACGCCCCGTCGGTGAGCGATGCGAGTTCCACGAGCCACACGCCGTCGGACGTCTTGTCGAGAACTGCCGCGCCCGCGTGCAACGCGCACCGTGTCTTTCCAACGCCGCCGGATCCGGCCAGCGTCACCAGCGGTGCGCGATCCATCAACGATGCGATGTCGCGTTCTTCGGCTTCCCGCCCGACGAACGTCGTCAGCTGTCTCGGCAAATTATTCGGTAACGAATCGAGCGACCGTAACGCCGGAAATTGCAACCGCAAGTCCGGTGCGACCAACTGATACACCCGCTCGCCGTCGGATAAATCTTTAAGCCGATGCACGCCCAGATCCATCAGCGACAGCGGCGCAGCAAGTTCGCCCTGCAGCAAATCGGCTGAGGTTCCGGAGACGAGCACTTGTGCGCCGTAGCCGATCGACATGAGCCGGGCGACGCGATTGACGGTCGGTCCGAAGTAATCGCCGTCGCGCGGGTGCGCCTCACCGGTGTGAACCGCCATACGCACGAGCAGTCCGTCGACACCGTCAAAGTTTTCCGCGCCGAGCGCGCGCTGCGCGTCGACCGCGGCCGAAACTGCATCGGTCGCAAGCGGGAAGACCGCGCAAAAGGCGTCGCCGACCGTTTTAAAAACGCGGCCGCCACGCTTTTCGATCGCCGACCGAAGCACCGCGTCGTGACGCTCGAGCGCTTCCCTCATTTCAGATTGATGGCGCTCCCAGCGCTGCGTACTGTTCTCGATATCCGAAAAGAGAAAGGTTGGCGTGCCGGCGACCGCAGGGTCGGTGTTCGCTTGCACGGGGCGCTCTTCGGGGCTCCCGCACACACACCCCGCGTGGTTTCATGGGAAATGATGACTACGGTTACGGTCGCTCTTGTTGTGGGTCTAGGACTCAATTACGCAGGCGCGGAAGGCGCTCCTAGATGAAACGTGCCGCGCTGTTGTGTATGGCTGCGATTGCTACCTCGTGTAGCGGACCGAGCGGCCAGCCGTCGTTTGGACCGTCTGCCGCTGGAAGCCACCGCAGCGCCTCGTCGAGCCCGATCCAGCACATCGTCATCATCATGCAAGAAAACCGGAGCTTCGATAATTTCTTCTACAAGTTTCCGGGCGCAAACTACGCGACGTCGGGCAAGGGTCACGACGGACGCGTGTATCAGTTGCAAGCACTTCCCCTCAAGTGGGGCCACGACATCAACCACTACCACTGGCAGTTCCTCGAAGATTACGATCGCGGTAGCAACGACGGCTGGGAACACCAGATTACGCAGCCGTACAAATCCGGCAAGGGCTGCACCGATAAGAACTGGTTTAACGAACCGCACTGTTGGAATTTCTTAACCGGCAGCGGCAACATGCAGATGCCGTACTCGTATACGATTCAGGCGCAGATTAAGCCGTACTGGGATATGGCCCAACAGTACGTTTTGGGCGACAAAACATTTTCGTCAAACAACGGTCCGACGTTCGTTTCGCATCAGTATCTGATCGCCGGCCAATCCGGACACGCCTCCGAAGTGCCCAGCACGATGCCTTGGGGTTGCAATGCGCCGAACGAAACCGAAAACTACATCGAGTTCGGCGAAGCCGACCCGCCTGCGTTCGGTCCGAAGGTCGGGCACGAATACGTCGGCGTCGATCCGTGCTTCCCGCTCAAACAATCGGGAACGTATCCCACCATCGCCGACTCGCTGGATAACGCCGGCATCAGCTGGCGATACTACGTGCAGCCGCGCGAGATTAAAGGCAAGATTCAAGATTCGTACTGGCTCAACGCCTTCGCAGCGGTACGAGCGGTCTTCAACGGGCCGGATTGGACGAACGGCGACATCTCGATGCCGGACACCAACGTGCTCTCCGATATTCAGAACGGAAATCTGGCGCAAGTATCGTGGGTCATGCCGCACGGCGGTGCGTCCGACCATCCGGGAGGCGGTTCGGGTAACCTCGGTCCCGACTGGGTCGCGTCGATCGTCGACGCGGTCGGCAAGAGCCCGTACTGGAAAAACACCGCCATCATCATCATGTGGGACGAATGGGGCGGCTGGTACGACCACGTGCTGCCGCCGCAATATCCCGATTCGCAAACCGGGGTCTACGAGGGCCTGGGCTATCGCGTGCCGCTTATCGTCGTGTCGCCGTATGCCAAGCCGCACTATATTTCGCATAAGCAGCACGAAATTGCCAGCACCTTGCGTTTCATCGAGGAGACGTTCAAGCTGCCGTTCCTGGGGGCAGGTTCGGGCCAAACCTACGCCGATCAGCGTGCCGACGGCTTCGATGACTGTTTCGACTACACGCAGCAGCCGATCAAGTTCAAGAACATCAAACCCGTCAAAGAACCCGGCTCGTTTTTCCTGAAGCACACGTTCCCAGAAGAAATCGACTACTAATGGTGAGGGGATCCGTCGTGAAAAAACTATCCATGGCATTGATATTCGCGCTCTCTGCGTGCGGCGGTTCCGGTGGAACGTCGATCTTGTCGTCGGCGAACGCCGCACATCATCGCACGTCGTCTAGCCCGATCCAGCATATCGTCATCATCATGCAAGAGAATCGAAGCTTCGATAACATGTTTTACGGTTATCCGGGAGCGAACACTGCCACGACGGGTATGGGGCATGACGGTACCGTGTATCCGCTCAAACCGATCAACCTCGCGTACGCGCACGACCAAAACCACTACCATTATCAGTTTCTTTTGGATTTCGATAATGGCAAAGGCGACGGGTTCGACCAACAGATCTACGGCAACAACGGCTCGCAAAAATATTGCACCAAAGAACTCTGGGTCAACTACCCGCCGTGCTACTTGATTCACGGGCCGCCGTTTAATAAAGAACCCTATACGTACGTCATTCAGGCCCAGGTTCAGCCGTACTGGGATATGGCCAAGCAGTACGCGCTCGGTGACAACACCTTTTCCTCGAACAACGGGCCAACGTTCGCATCGCATCAATATATGATCGCCGGCCGCTCCGGCCACGCCTCGGACATTCCCAGCCTTGGCGGCGGACCGTGGGGCTGCGACGCTCCCAGCGAATGGGAATATTATCTGAAATACGGCGCTGCCGACCCACCCCAGTACGATCCAATCTTCGGACACGAAATCAAGGGTCCAGATCCGTGCTTCCCGATCAAAATGACGGGACCGGATTCGACCTACACCACCATCGCCGACGAGCTCGACAATGCCGGCATCAGCTGGCGCTACTACGTGCAGCCTCCCAAGATAGATTCGTGGTGGCTCAACGCCTTTGATGCCGTTAAGAGCATCCGGTATGGTCCCGACTGGTCGAACGGCGACATCTCATCTCCCGACACCAACGTGCTGAGCGACATCGACAACGGCAATCTCCAGTCAGTCTCGTGGGTCATGCCGCACGGGCATGCCTCCGATCATCCCGGTGGGGGTTCCGGAAACTGCGGGCCCGACTGGGTCGCATTGATCGTCAATGCGATCGGCAAGAGTCAGTATTGGAACAGCACCGCGGTCATCGTTATGTGGGATGAGTGGGGCGGCTGGTACGACCACGTGATCCCGCAGCAGTATCCCGACCCAATCACCGGCGCAAATGAGGGCTTAGGCTTCCGTGTCCCGTTGCTCGTCGTTTCGCCCTACGCGAAAGCCGGTTACATCTCACATCAGCAGCACGAGATCGCGAGTTCGATCCACTTCATCCGCGAGACCTTCGACCTGCCGCCGCTCGGAACCGGAACGAAATATCACTTTGCCGACGAGCGCGCCGACGGTTTCGACGACATTTTCGATTTTACGCAGAAGCCGATCAAATTCAAGGCCATTAAACTAGCGAAGGAACCGCCGGTTACGAAACCGGTGAAACTACCACCCTGTCCGAAGGTGAACAAGGATGCCGAAAAGCAAGTTTGGCCTCCGGAAATCGATTACTAGGATGCGTCTCGATGTGCCGATAGAGGGAATGGTATGAAAAAATTAGCGCTCGTGGCCGTGGCGGCGTTGGCCGCCTGCAGTTCGCCCATGTCGACCACTCCCGGCCAAGGCGTCGCCGGCGGCCCGTTCTCGCATCATTCCGGTGGGTCGACTCCCATTCAACATATCATCGTCATCATGCAAGAAAACCGTAGCTTTAATAATTTATTCTATGGTTTTCCGGGCGCCAAGACGGCCAAGTTCGGTAACGGCCACGGGCACCAGTACGAGCTGCAGAAAGTAGACCTTAAGTATAATAAGCTCGATCTCAACCATTCGCACACGCAATTTTTAGAAGATTACGATCAAGGCAAAGACGATGGGTGGGACGATCTGATCGAGGATCTGAACGGCCCCGGTTCGATATGCAAGGATCCGGTAAACAAGGCCAACGAGCCGAGCTGTTGGGTGTTTTGGAAGAACAAGTCCTTTAGGCAGGCGGCACTTTCCTATGTCGATCCCACGCAGATCGTTCCGTACTGGACCATGGCTAAGGAATACGCGTTGGGCGACGATGCGTTCTCGTCCAACAGCGGCCCGACATTCGTTTCGCATCAATATCTCGTTGCCGGCCAATCGGGTCACTCGGTCGAAGTTCCCGACGGCCAGCCGTGGGGCTGCAACGCGCACAGTGGTGTGACCGTCAACCTACTGGCGTATGGCCAAGCCTATCCCCCGGCATTTTCTCCGGCAACGGGTCACGAAGTCGCCGGCCCGCCCCCATGCTTCAGCTATCCGACGATCGCTACAAACCTCGACGCTGCCGGCATCACGTGGAAGTACTATGCGCAGAAGGCGGATTCGGGACGCGACCTCGAGCCGTTCCAGGCCAACGAACCGATTTGGGATGGCCCGGATCACGCAAACATCATCGCGCCCGACACCAAGGTGCTCACCGACATCTCCAGCGGTAACCTGGCGAACGTATCGTGGGTCACGCCCAGCGGCCTGAAATCGGATCACCCCGGTCCGCAATCCGGCAGCGGCGGCCCGGATTGGGTCGCGTCGATCGTCAACGCCGTAGGCAACAGCCAGTACTGGAACAGCACGGCAGTCATCATCATGTGGGACGAGTGGGGCGGCTGGTTCGATCCGGTGCATCCGCCGCAGTACCCCGATCCGCAAACGAAAGCACGCGAGGGTCTCGGGTTTCGCGTTCCCCTGATCGTCGTGTCGCCGTACGCGAAAGCCGGCTACATTTCGCACGACCAGCACGAGATCGCCAGCACGCTACATTTCATCGAAGAAACGTTTGGCTTGCCGCCGATCTGCAACTGCTCGGTCCCAACCTATGCCGATCAACGCGCCGATGCGTTCGACGACATGTTCGACTACACGCAGTCGCCGATTCCGTTCGTCACGATTCCCACCGACCACTACGACGCGCATTACTTCTTAACGCATCCCGATAACACGCCGGGAGATACGTACTAGTTATGAATTCCGCACGAAGGCTTGCGTTCGCGCCGCTGCTCGCTTCGGTGGCGCTTGCGCTTTCTGGGTGCGGCTCGGGTTCGTCGCAGCCCGCCGCGATCCCATCGTTTGGCGGCCGGTTCGCCCATCATTCCGGTGGAACGACGCCCATCCAACACATCATTATCGTCATGCAAGAAAACCGTAGCTTCAATAACTTGTTTTATGGTTTTCCTGGTGCCAAGACGGCCAAGTTCGGTAACGGCCACGGCAGCCAGTATAAGGTGAAAAAGGTTGATCTCGCATATTACTTCGACCTTAACCATTCGCATTCGCAATTCTTAGAAGATTACGACCAAGGCAAAGACGACGGCTGGGATAGTGAGATTCTTCCTCAACCTGCTAACGACCCAAAGTGTCAAGGCAAAGGTAATAACCCGTACTATCAAAACGAGCCGAGCTGCTGGGTGATCTCAAAGAATCCGGTCGACAAGCAGCGGGCGTTTTCGTACGTCGATCACACGGAGATCACGCCGTACTGGACGATGGCCGAGGAGTACGCGTTGGGCGACGAAACATTCTCGTCCAACAACGGCCCGACGTTCGTTTCGCATCAATATCTGGTCGCCGGCCAATCGGGTCACTCCGTCGAAGTGCCCAACGGACAGCCGTGGGGCTGCAACGCGAACAGTAGTGTGACCGTCAATCTGCTAGCCTACGGCCCGGCCGATCCCCCGGTATTCTCTCCGGCAACCGGTCACGAAGTCGCCGGGCCGAGCCCCTGCTTTAGCTATCCAACGATCGCCGCCGCCCTAGATGGTGCCGGTCTGACCTGGCGCTACTACGCGCAAAAGGCCGATTCGGGGCGTGACCTCGAGCCGTTTGAGGCCAACAAACCGATTTGGGACGGCGCCGATCGCGCGAACATCATCTCGCCCGATACCAAGGTTCTCTCCGACATCACGAGCGGCAACCTCGCAAACGTATCGTGGGTGACGCCCAGCGGCTTGAAATCCGATCATCCCGGCCGGCAGTCCGGCGATGGCGGCCCGGACTGGGTCGCATCGATCGTCAATGCCGTCGGCAACAGCCAGTACTGGGACAGCACCGCAATCATCATCATGTGGGACGAGTGGGGCGGCTGGTTCGATCCGGTTCATCCGCCGCAGTACGCCGATCCACAAACCGGAGCACGTGAGGGTCTCGGCTTCCGCGTGCCCCTGATCGTCGTGTCGCCGTACGCGAAGGCCGGGTACGTCTCGCACGACCAGCACGAGATCGCCAGCACGTTGCGCTTCATCGAAGAAACGTTTGGTTTGGGTACCATCGGGTCGTGCACGGACAAAAAAACGCAGTACGCCGATTGCCGGGCCGACGGGTTCGACGACATGTTTGACTACACGCAGTCGCCGATTCCATTCGTCACCATTCCCCCAGTCAAGCACGGTGCGCGGTACTTCTTAAACCTTCACGATGACACGCCCGGGGACACGTACTAGGTACCCTATCCTCGAACGGAACGGACAGTATTTACTGACGCATCCGGCTAATACGCCAGGCGTGTATTCACGATGGATAAGCGCCGTTCTGGCGTTTGCTTGCCTTGCTGCATGCGATGGCGCGCCGGGCGCCTCCGGTTTCCCCGGAGCGTTCTCGCCGGGCGCGGCCAGGCGCGCAGCGACGTCAACCCCGATTAAGCATGTCGTCATCATCATGCAAGAAAATCGCAGCTTCGAGAACTTGTTCCACGCGTTTCCGGGCGCGCGGACGGTCAACTCGGGCGTCGGCCACGACGGCACGGTCTATCATTTGCAGTCGATACCACTAACGTGGCCGGTCGAGATGGACCATTCCCATTATCAGTTTCTCGAGGATTACGATAAGGGAAAGATCGACGGCTTCGATCAGTACGTCGTCTCGTTGAAGAAAACCGGTTCGATATGCAGCAATCCAATCAACCGCTACAACGAACCGCCGTGCTTTCACATCCAGCAGTCCGCCAGGTTCAAACAGATGTCGTTTTCATACGTCGATCCAACGCAGATAACGGAGTACTGGGCGATGGCGCAACAATACGCACTCGGCGACAACACGTTTTCGTCGAATAATGGTCCGACGTTTCCGTCGCACCAGTACTTGATTGCGGGCGAATCGGGTCACGCAACCGAGGTTCCCCACGGACAACCGTGGGGCTGCGACGCCGAAACCGGAACGACGGTGAACGTTCTAAAGGGCGGACGGGCGAGGCCGCCCGTCTACTCAGAAGATACGGGGCACGAAATCGCGGGTCCCTATCCGTGCTTCACCTATCCGACGATCGCGCAAAACTTAGACGCGTCGAATGTCACGTGGAAATATTACGCGCAAGAAACCGGGACGGGGCGCGACCTCGATCCGTTCGAATCGAGCTCGGCAGTATGGAACGGTCCCGATCGCAAAAATATTATCTATCCCGATACGCAGGTCCTCAAAGATATCCGCACCGGTAAGCTTGCCAATGTTTCGTGGGTGACTCCGAGCGGTCAGACGTCCGATCATCCGGGTCCGCAGTCGGGGAATGAGGGGCCGAAATGGGTCGCCTCGATCGTCAATGCGATCGGCAAAAGCGAGTATTGGAAGAGCACCGCAATCATCGTCATGTGGGATGAGTGGGGCGGTTGGTACGATGAGGTGAAACCGCCGCAGTATCTAGATTCTCAGTCAAATGCCTATGAGGGACTCGGCTTTCGCGTTCCGCTGATCGTCGTATCGCCGTACGCCAGGGCCGGCTACATCTCGCACAAACAGCACGAGATCGCCGGCACGTTGCGCTTTCTCGAAGAGACGTTCGACCTGCCGTTTATCGGCGGCGATTCGGGCATAAAATACGCCGATCAACGTGCCGACGGATTCGACGATATGTTCGACTACACGCAGAAACCGATTCCGTTCGTTCCGATTCGGACCACCGGCAACGCAACGCTCTTCGAGAACTTCCACGACGATACGCCGGCCGACACCTACTGAGGAGTGATCGACATGAAAAAACTCTCGTGGTTGATGGCGGTCGTTCTGGCCGCCTGTAGTTCGCCATTATCCCAGGGGCCGGCAGCGCCCGGCACCGCGCGCTCTTTCGCTAACCACTCGGGCGGATCGACGCCTATTCAGAACGTTATTATCGTCATGCAAGAGAATCGCAGCTTCAACAATTTGTTCTACGGCTTTCCGGGAGCGAAGACGGCGAGCAACGGCATGGGCCACGGAACGACCTACACGTTGCAACCACTTCCGTTGGAAGAAAAGCGCGATATCAATCACTCGCACACCCAGTTTCTCGAAGACTTCGATCGAGGCAAGAACGATGGCTGGGACGACGAGATCGTTAAGTTCAAAAAAACTGGTTCCGTCTGTAGCGACAAGGTCAACGAGAATAACGAGCCCCAGTGTTGGGTTTTTTCCAACGATCCTACCGTCAAGCAAATGCCGTTTACGTACGTGCAAAAATCGGACATCCAACCGTATTGGACGATCGCCCAAGAGTACGCCTTGGGTGACGAGGCCTTCGAATCGAACAGCGGTCCCACGTTCGTTTCGCACGAGTACATGATCGCCGGGCAAAGCGGCCACACGGTCGAGGTTCCGGATGGTTCGGTCTGGGGCTGCAACGAGAAGAAGCCAGGTGTTACCGCAAACGTGCTCGACTTCGGTCAAGCCGATCCGCCGCAATTCCCGGCGGCGACCGGCCACGAGGTCGCGGGCCCGTATCCGTGCTTTACGTTCTCGACCATTGCCGACTCGCTCGACGCAGCCGGCATCACGTGGAAATTCTACTCGCAGAAGTCAGGCGCAGGAAGCAATCTGGATCCGTTCGAGTCGATTCAAAGCGTTTGGAACGGTCCGGACCACGCCAATATCGTCAGTCCCGACACAACAGTCCTCAAGGATATCGCGAACGGGAACTTACCGCAGGTCTCGTGGGTGACGCCGAGCGGTGCCAACTCCGATCATCCCGGTCCGCAATCCGGAAGCCTCGGACCGTCCTGGGTCGCGTCGATCGTCAACGCGGTCGGTCAGAGTCAGTATTGGGGCAATACCGCCGTCATCGTCATGTGGGAAGAGTCCGGCGGCTGGTTCGATCCGGTCGTACCGAAGCAGCTAGCGGATCCGGTCACGGGCGCGTACGAAGGCCTTGGTTACCGTGTGCCGCTCATGGTGGTGTCGCCCTACGCAAGAGCCGGCTACGTCTCGCACACCCATTACGAGGTCGCGAGCACGCTGCACTTCATCGAAGAAACGTTCGGATTGCCGTTCCTAGGAAACGGTTCGGTGGTGTTAGCCGATCAGCGAGCGGCGGCGTTCGACGACATGTTCGACTTCACGCAGCCGCCCATTACGTTCGTCAAAATTCCCTCGAGCGAAGACGCGCAATACTTCCTGACGCACGTCGACAACACGCCTCCGGATACGTATTAGCGTTAAGCGCTATTTCTTGAGTTCCACCCAAGCCTCATAGTCTTCCACCGACGTTCCATTGTAGGCCGTCGACGACGCTTCGGCGTTGTCGATGGCATTTAACATTGTCGTAACGGCCGATTGCGGCTGTCCCCAGAACGAGTCTTGCGGATCGGCCGGGTCTTTGGTCGTTTCGATCGCCAACCGTATCGGTTTGTCGTGCGCGGTGGCCAGTGCAAGCATTGGCGCCGAAATCTGGAGCAAGCCGTTGTTGCCGTTCAATGCCGTGCGATACGACATGACGGTCAGCTCATCGGTGTCGGCGACCAGCGCTTCGCCGAAGCTGTTGTAACCATCGGTCGGAAAGCCGAGCGCCTTGGTATAATCGGTGTCGGCAAACTGCACGTCCACCTCGATGTGCGTCGACGGACTGTTGGCGCGCACCGCGTGCAGCATGGTGTAGAAGTGTTTGATGATCGGCGTGTCGGATTGCACCGCGCCGGGCTTGTCGTACGCCTTCCAGCCGGAGACTTGATTCGGCTCGGTGTCCATATGAATACCGGAGAACAAGCCGCTTTTGTTGACGGCGTTTTCCCACGCGACGGCTTTGTTCGGGTGTTCGATCCAGCTCGTGTCGCCGTTCAAGGCGTACAGCGTGACGCCGGCCGGCGGCGCGGCCTTGGCGTAGCTTTGCAGCTCGCGCGAGTGTTGCAGTCGGCCGTCGCGTGCGTACGCGTACAGAAAGACGTTGCTGACGCCGTTGGCCGTGCACCACGCCATCACCGAGGCTGCCGGCGGATAGCTGCTGCCCGGCCACAACCACATCGAATGTTCGCCGCTCGTTGCCGTCCTCGGACTGTCGGCGGACGCTGCTGCAGGCGGGGACAGCCCGGGATCGCCGGCGCAAGCTTCTCCCGAGAGCAACGAGAGCACGACCGTCGCGCGCAGCAGCCAGACACCCGACATTTTCCGCATTCGAATCGCTTCCGCGCCCGCCGTGCGCCGCCTCCGACGCCGTCCGGTAGGAGACGGCCGCGCGCGCGTCTTATACAGGAGCTTCCCCGAGGGCCATTAGCTCAGTTGGTTAGAGCGCATGCTTGATAAGCATGAGGTCCCTGGTTCGAACCCAGGATGGCCCACCAGAGAAAAAGACTGATAGCTTCAGTCTTTTTTCTTTGCCTTAGGCCTCGGCTTCGAGCCCTTCGAAGAGCTTACTAACCCCGTTACTAGCCCACCTGAGCGGTTTAGGAGCTTGTCCATTTGAGCCGCTGCGCGCTTGGATTCGCCCGGTTCGAGGTGGGTGTACACGTCGAACGTGACGCCTCTGGTTTCATGGCCGAGACGCTCCTGAGCGACCTTCAGTGAGACCCCGGCGCGAGAGACGAGCAGCGAGTTCCCGGCGTGCCTTAGACTGTGAAAGGTAACGCTTGGCAATTCGGCCGCTTCAAGGAGCGGGACCCATACGTCGCGCCGGAAGTTATCCTTGCGGATGAAGCCGCCCTTAGCCGCCGGAAACACGAGACCGAGCGGGTTGTCGGTCTGTCGCGCCTTGTGGTCGGTGAGAACTTGCACGAGCATGGGCGACAGTTCAACCCGTCGCTTCGAAGCCTCAGTCTTGGGTGCCGCAAGATACGGCTCGCCTTGGCGTCCGATGAGCAGACTCTCGACGACGCGGAGATACCCCTCGGGAAGTTTGACATGCTTCCACTGCAGACCGAACAGTTCACCTTGACGCATCGACGTTGCAATCGCGAGCAGAATCAAAACGTACCAGTCCGTCTGCTGCGCCGCTTTGAGTAGCTTCCCGACTTCATCCAAGCCGAGGATGTGCTGCGTCTTCTTGTCGGCCCTCGGAGCGTGCATTTCACTGAGCGGATTGCGTTCGAGGAGGCCTAACGGCGTGACCGCGTACCCGAGCGCGCGCTTGAGAACCATGAAGGCCTGCTGCGTCGCACGAGCGCCAGTCTCGTCCGCTGCTAACTCGGCGGTCCATGCGTTCGCGTTCGATGGTGTAAATGACACGAGCCGTGCCTTACCGATACGAGGAATGATGTGATTCCGGCAGGCGCGGTCATACGTCGAAAACGTGTTGAGCCGAACCTGCTGCTCGATGCCGGGGAGGAAGTGATGCGTGAGGTACTGCTCCAGAGTGAGCTTCTTCGCATCGCGACTCGCAGTCGGAGTCTTCCGAAGGTTCGAAAGCTTTTGCAGAACCTTTGATTCCGACTTCGCATAGAGCGCCTTTCGCACTCGCACGCCTTTGGCGTCATCCATCCAGTACCGGGCGCGCCAGAACTCTTCGCCCTTGATAGTCACGCGGTCGATGGAGCCGGTCCCGGACTGTCGCTCTTGGGTCGTTACAAACCGACCGCCAATGCCAAGCGGGTCATCGTAACCCTCGACTTGGACGATGTGAGCGACCTTCCGAGCCTTCTTTTTCATAGCCATTGGGTGGGTTAGTTTGCATGAGGTGCCAGAAACCCTTCGCTCCGAGAAGGCAAGGGCGTGCGAACAGGCAGTCGCGAACTTCTTCGCATGCCATCTATTCAGATGCCAGCGGATTTTCCGTCTGACGATTACGATGCTATCGTTTCCGTGTGCGATGGATTAGACATGGCGCATCGCAACGCGAACAATCAGCAACCTTCACCGGTTTGGAGGCAGTTTACTGCGGCATCAAACAGCATCGTGTACCGATGGAGCGGTCTTGACGTGGCGGCAAGAGAGTTCGAAAGGCTCTACCCGCTAACCATGCCGTCCGCTGAGCAGCGAAATCTCGAAGAGACCGCCCTGTTCTCGTTTTTCACGAATGGCCTATCGGTGATAGAATGCACATTCTTCGGCGTATACGCGGCGCTCTCACTCGTAAGCCCTAACAAAATAGAGTTTAACCTTGACGAGAAGAAGGTGCCCCCGCCAGACGCAATTGTCGGCAGACTTTCAAGTCAGATTCGCGACCACAAGGTCACGTCGGTTCTCAAGACGGTGCAAAAGAGCAAAGCCTATAAGGCCGTGAAGAACATGCGCGACATTCTCTCCCACCGGGGCAGTCCACCCAGAAATTGGGCCATACAGCCTCCGAGGATAATTGGCGTTGACCCGCCGCTTCCCAGAGCGGAGTCAACTTGGCAAGGCTTAACTCTAAATGTAGCGTTGATTGCCGAACTGCGCCAACAGTTATCCGACTCTTTGAGGGCGATTTTCGAATCCGCTCGCGAGTACCTCGAAAAGGCGGTAGTTAAGTGATAAGTATCTTTTCGGGAAAAGTCGCGATGCCGAAACCTTGTGACCGGGCAAACGGAAGTTAAATATCGACGTGGACTACGACAAAGCCGAGCAGGCAGAAAGAGAACGGACCACGGCAAGGCTGTGGCTTGAGCACCATGTCCAACAAGCGGCGGAACGCCGCAAGTCTACGAGGCTTTGGCTTTGCGTCTGGATAGCGGAGATGGCTTTTGTTAGCTTCTTCGCGGCGAGACTTTTAGCCATGGAAAACACTTGCGGAACTCAGGAGCCCGCTGAAATACTGTTGGCCTCCAACTATTTTATACCACTCTTCTTGGTGGCGTTGTTTCTCGTTCCAGCACTTGGCTCATTACTCTTAGGTCAGCCCTTGGCAGCAAGGGAATCAATCGGCAAACTTTTCGGCGGCATTCTCTCCTGTTACAAAGCGGCTCCAACCTTGACGTTCATCGCCCTGGGGCTGCTGCTTTGGACAACCTACAACGTGCAATTTAGATACCGTGTTCAGTTTGATTATCAGGGTTCGGTCTCCGGCGATTTCACCGCGACCCGAACCGTGACGGATACCTTGACTGGTTTCACAAAGAGAATAGTCATAAGCGGCGACGATTGCACGAAGCAGCGGGCATGAAGCCTTGAGATTGGGAAGAGCTTCAGCGCGTGGGCACCGCGACGAGCCTCAAGGAGGGCTCAGCTTTGGAGTTGTCCCTCAGGGGCATTCCCCAATATGACTCCTCACATGTTGACATCGGTAGTAACGCATGCTGGAAGCAGCACGACTGTCATTGTGCCACCTCCACAACCTCACACGGATACAGTTCTCGACGTTATAACAGGCCTTCTATTCCTTGCGACACTGGGACTCGCAGTTTATACGGCCAAGTTGCGAAAAGCTACCGTTGACCTCGCCGGAGATACAATCCAGGGTAACAAACTATCAGACCGGCATCATCAAGAAAGTTTGTCGCCGGTATGCCTCCTTAAGGACGCGAATTGCTCTAACAGCGGAGACGGGCGTTATTTCCTAGCATTCAGCGTGCAAAACGCCGGTTCAGGACCGGCGCTGCTAGTCAACGTACACGTTACACCGGTCGGGCCGGGACTGCAACAAAGCGGAATGGCTCGCGGCGAACTTCCATACACTCTCGCCGCAGGGGAAACGAAAAAGCACGAAATGGCCGGGCTGACCTTCTCAAAGGTACCGTCGCAATCACCCGACGCGTACAAGTCCTTCCTAGTTAAAGTTGAGTTCCTTAGCATGTTCAACTCCTGGGGTACGGGGAAATGGACAGTGCTGGAGGGTCAGGGCGTGCGCTTCGTAGTGTCATACGACCTACCGGCACCGCAAGAGCGAGTCACGTCCTTCCCCGCGCCGGGTCCACTAAGTTCCGAGGTCAACTCGCCGAAAAGTTCGGGCGAAGAAAACGTTCCGAACGGGACTTGAGTGGACGCACTTCGCCCGACCTTTGCGAGCTATCGGTGAAATGTCCCGAACAGCCCCGCCCCGAACAATCCTAACGTGACTGCCCATAGCACGCCGTAGATAACGAACAGGATGATGGACGCCGGAATAGCCGCGAGCGAGACCTTCACAAGTAGTCCCACGAGATTCCAGAACGGTATTTGAATCTCGGTCAAGATGACCGCTCCAACAGGAACAGCGCCGGTCGGTGAGTCTTTGTGCGGATAGACCATGAGTGAAACCCTCCGTAGCCATAAGCGGCCGGATGAAGTGCGTCTGCGGATAATCCCGGCGCTGAACAACGGCCCTCCTGGGAGAAACTCAGGCGGGCGTTACAGTCCTCACAGTACATAGGAGGAGCCCGGAACAACGGCTCCCTCATGCAAGACCTCAATCCATCGGTACTGCTCGAACTAATCAATACTTTGGCTCGAATCACGGACCTTGTACTCCGGGCTTGGCGCGAGAGGACCGCTGAGAAGCGCGCCCGCAAGACCGGGCGAAAGCGCAAGTCGAGGCATTGACAAGCTCAGGCCAATCCAGTCGTTCGAGAGCCGAGCCTGCTCGAATCTACGCCGTACCGACGACGCTCAAAGCTGGAAATGGACCCATTTGGGGTACCCTTTTTTCGTGCAATATCTTTCAAAACTGCGTGTTGACAGGTGGGTTGCTGCAACATCTTTCAAAACTGCGTGTTGACAGGTGGGTTCTTGCAGTCTTGAAGCGACGCGACATGCTCAAAAGGGTCGTTAGGGTCGAGGAAACTGCTTGAATGCGATGATTTACCAGACGCCTCAAACGCGCGCCCGCATTTCTGGCAGAAACTCGTCAATGTGACCCACAATTGGGCTCGGCGTCATCATCGCGACGCAGCAGCAGAGCAGCCCCGCAGACCTTGCAGTAGTCGAGTCGAGCTTGTCCATCCGGCGCGAACCGGTCGTCGGGTCCGTTGCGTGTGACGAAGTCGTCCGGTGAATCCATAAGGCCTCAGACTACCACGCCGGTCAAGGCCCGGTATCGACACCCAATTCTGCCCTACAACGCGTTCGCGACGGCGCTCGTGAGTGTAGAGTCATCGCGCGCGCTAAACCTCGCCAGAGCGGCCGGAATGGGTGCGGAATGGCGCATTGCAAAGACTCTCTGTGAAGTGTCGTTCGAATTTTGTGCTCAATGGCTAAATCTTGAACTTTTAGCAGCTTTTCAAGTACAATTTCTTGCATCGACTGCTGCAGATTCTGTAGCGGCGCAACGTCGTATAGAAGGAGCAAAACCTTGAGCAGCTACCGATTGAAAGATGGACTCCTAGGCCTCCCAACCAGCGACCACGGACATGCCATCGACCATCTCTTGGAAACTGAAATCACCGACGCTCAAGACCGCCGATTCGTGCTGATGAATCACAAGATGCTCGCCGTTCATACGGACTGGCACGTTCGCTATTGGGGAGGCGGAATGGCAGTGGACGATGTCGGTGAACGGTACGTTCCGCTGCCTCGTGGAGGTCGCGCTTACACCGTAGAGCATCTCTTCGGCTATCTCGACGGCCGCAAGCACCTCGATACGTTGACGGGCCTGGTCCGCGACGCTATGTTTCACCGATTCGTCAAGAATGTGAACGAATGCCGACGCGAGGCATAAAGCGGCGGCTCGCGGCGTCGTTCAAAGACCCGCATAGGGACAAGAACGGTCGGGCGAAAGTCGCGTTCTGACCCTCAGAGGCCGATTCCGTGCCCCGCGTGGTCGTCCCACATCGTTCCCTGCCGGATGTACCGGCGCGCGACGGTAACGCTCTTGTGGCGCGTCTGACGCATGATAGCAGCCTCAGACTTACCGGCACGCGCTGCACTCGTCGCAAAGCCGCTACGCAGGGAGTGACCGGCAACGAGTGCAGGGTCGAGTCCAGCTTGCTCGGCGCGCGCTTTGACGACGAGCGCGACGGAATGCGCCGACAGCCGATTGCCGAGGTTTCCGTGCCGGTCGATGCTACGGAACAGCGGACCATCGCCAACGACCTCAATCCAAGCCTGTAGCGCACGCACCGGGCACGTCCTGTAGTCCGAACCGTAAGGAACAGCGATGCGCTCGATGTCGCCTTCTTGATTCGTCTTCGAGCGATGCAACACAATGACGACACCCTGCTTCTCGAATGCGACATCGGCCACGTCCAGCGCGACCAGTTCAGACCGGCGTAACGCTCCTGCGAATCCCAGCAGCAGAAGGGCTCGGTCCCGAACGTCGATAGGTTTGTCATCACCAAGCTCGTCAACAATCGCTCGCACATCGTCAACAGCTAGGGCCAGCTTCTGGACCTGAGCCACCCCTAGTTTGCGTCGTACACCGGTCAGTACCGAACGGACGACTTCGTGCGCGGTCGGCGATTCGTAACCGGCTGCCTTGTGCGCGACTGCAATGGCTGTTAGACGCCGCTGCAGCGTCGCAGGCTTCATCGACTCGCCAACGTCCGCGATGTAGAGCGAGAGCGTCTCAGCGGTCGCAGGAAGGCACGTTAGACCACGCGTCTGACACCACGAGCAGAACGCCCGCAGGTCGGACTCATAGGCGCGACGTGTGTTGTCGGCGCGAGCACCCTCAGCATACGCACGAGCCTTGTCGGCAAGCCCATCGAGTACGGTAGCGGTGTCGAGCGATGTGCCGGGCAGCGGTGCAATCATAACAACCTCCTGACTTACGATAACCTTCTATTATCGTAACCTAGGAAAGGCGCAAATTCAACCCCTCGGATAGCGTGCGCGAGGCTAGGCAGGCAGCGGAACGGCTCGCCACCTACCTGCTCATCGGTTCACGACGCGAGACCGGGGGATGGGTTGCAGATTGGCCGGAGTCTCGGTCGCTGTCGCGCCACTACACACCCAACTACGCACCTCATCCGGGAAACGGTTACTGTCGCCGTGATGCGGTTTGAGGTGAACACCTTACTCGAAGCTCTCCGGTCCTTGGAGCAGCATCCGGGCCCGTTCGACGACGTAGGCGAGTGGGTGCAGGACGACGCGCGTCGATGGCTCGTGCGGTTGAACTAAGGGGGATAGGTCGCCCGGCAGAACGCACTCGCAGTTCCGTAGAAGTAGAGTTCGAAAATTATGGGGAGCCATTTGGCTCTAACCGCTGTTGTATGAACTGGAGGTGTCGCCAGGATGGCCGAGTTCTATAGACCGGGCGAAATCGTCCCTAAGACTGGCGAAGTGCAATGCGTCGAGCATAACGATGTCAGAGACCGCGTATCTGCGGGAACGCGATTTGCTCCGTGCCATAATTTTGGGCACTCCGCCCAAGGCTGCACCTGGGAATATGTAGGCTCCGGCATCAGGACCGCTAGGACGGTGAGGGTGTTCTCGCACTCGACGGGGCAACTGAAACGTCCTTGGTACTCGCACCCCGCTGTTCCCTTCGTGCTTGCCGTGGGCGGACTTATTGGTGCGCTATATCTTTCAAACACGTTTTTTCAAGTTACCCTTTGCATTGGCGGAGTTGCTTCTTTCTTATGGTTTCTTTGGGACGTGCTGCCACTAGATGCTTGGTGGACGACTCCCCGCCGTCTCCTCGTTGCAATACCAGTTGGTTGCATTGCAGTTGTTTTAATTTGCGCCGCGCTTAAATCGGCTGGAAGTTCTTCAACAATTGGGAACGATATTTCGTCAGCAAGTCCGACGCCGAACCCGAATCCTACAGCGATGGTAAGGGACTATGGCCCTTCCCGACCAGCCAATTTCACGGACAAGTCAAACGGTAACATCCCGGAGGCACTTTACTTCTACACGACTGTATGCTTCGCAAACTTTGGAGAGCAAGACACCAATGTTCAGCTTTACGCGAAGGGTTCCGTGATACCGAGAAACATGTCTCCGGCGAAAGTTCATCGCATGATTGAGGGCTTTCAAGACGACTTGTCGGCGGCAGCGGCAACTAACAAAGGAGCAGTGGAAACATATCCGGCGGCCGAGGAGCCAATTGACTATCTAGGTGATTGCGACCCGCAAAAGGCCTTGCACGCCTACTCGTTTATGACGAACATAAGTGTTGACCAGTTCTTTCGTCTAAAAACGAGAGTCGATGCTTTTGTGTATGTAGGTCGCCTCGTCGAGCGCAACGCGCAAGGCACTACATATTGGAATGTGTGCGGAATATCAGTCTCGAAGTCGTTTCCAATCTTTTGCCCAGGGAGCGGCAGCAGCTAACACAGTTCACGAGTGCTTCGGCGGTTGGAGCACATCAAAGGCCCGAGGCAGCTTCCACTTTAGCCACGACGACCAGACGGAGAAGATACGATGTCGTTCAGATACGAGCAGACCGTAAAGTTCGATTCACTGGGGAAGTACCAGAAGCCCATTCTTGACGCGGTGTCTCGGTCGTTGCCCGGAGCGGCGAGTCACTACATCCCGCTTCCTATGGGTAAGGCGTCGCTACTTGTTATATGGAACGGCTTTGAGAACAGAGATGACGACGGCCGCAAGAGTCTCGTCAAGACCGCCGTGCTCGCGTCGCTGCAGATACCGCTCGACAGTTTCGTTGCCAGTGTTATCTGTTTCACGCCTGCGGAGTTCGATAAATCAATGCGCCAGGACGTAGACGTACAGGTCGGAGATAACTTCAGCGTTGATGTCGAGGTCAACTTGCCGCTAAAGCCTGAAGAACTAGTTGAACTTGAGTGGAGTGGGCCAATCAATGAAGAAGAGGACCGTGAGAATCCGATGACTATCTCAGCGCGTGGTGCGGAGCACGTCTTCGGATTATTCTACCAGGTGAAAGGCTTCGTCCCTCACGGGTACCGGTCAGGGCAGTATTCACCCAAGACTGCGCGCGTCGTCGGCACCGGTGGCGAAACAATCTCGGAAGTCCTGAATCAACGTCGCTACTTAAATGTCATCGGTACGTTCAACGATGACGAAGACGACGAGAACGACGACTAACGCGCGTTACCCATGGCTGACGAAGGTGTTGACAAATAGGTCGCGGCCTAAGGTGCTCACCTTAATTGAGGAACACCGGATACACGTCCAGAGCGCTCAGGTGTTCACCTCAATGGACGAGGACCGCGAACGGCCTGCCGACTAAGGTGTTCACCTTAATGGACGACTGCATCTACGCTACGAGGAAGAGTTTACAGCGATACTTCCACAGTTAGACGTGCGACGACCGGCCAGTGTTGACAGGTTCTTACAATTAAGGTGTTCACCTTAGACTCGCACCGGGCGTCGGCTAATATACCGTTGACATCGTTCGAGGTTCAATACCGTTCAGCCGAACGTCTCTCCAGCAACGATGAGTAAGTCGGTCGCGACGGCCAAAGATACTATGACATATAGGGTTTTTGGAATAGTTACGCGTCATCGCATCTTGACAAATGCAATTCCTGTGTTATAATGATGGTGAGAGGTTCAACGATGCGGCGAAGCCGACATCGTTTTCTGTTTGTCGGCGAAGGTCTTCGGCGATTTGGACCTGCATAACGGCGCGAGGGCATACGGCCTCACAGAGTTCGCGCTGATAGTCAAGACGACGGGGAAGCTGTCGTATAGGTTCGTGTCGGTATCAACGCGGGGACGACAGGCGACCCCGAAGTTCGACCGGGCTGAATTGGTAACTGCCCTCCACCAGGTTAATCGGTGAAGACAACTCCTTCGTCCGCTGGAATGCGGACCTCAACGGGCGCGCGCGGTGATGCGTCGCCCCTAGCTCTCCACATCCAATCCCATGCAGCGAGAACGGCAAAATGACCGACTCGTTCCTGCAACGCGTTGCCGACGCTGTACGCGAAGGCCTTACCGTTTCCGAAATTGAGCATCGCATCGGCTGCTCCAACCGGAATGTCCGCCGAGCGAAATCAGAACTGTACCGGACCGGCATCCTGACCGCGACCGAGGGCTCTATGCCCCAGGGTTTCTATGCAAACCGCCCCTCGTAGTTATCTCGGCGGTTACACGCAGGTGCCGAACTTCGTTCTCGACACCAAGGTTCTCAAAGGTAACGAAAAGCTCGTCCTGATTACGCTGCTCCGGCACGACTTCGGAAAGAGCGACAACGTCTGGCCGAGCCAAGTTCGTATCGCTGCACTCGCGGGAGTGTCCCGTAAGACTGTTCGTGACTCACTGCAGCGGCTACTCACTTTAGGTGCGGTGTCTGAAGCCGGTCGCGACGGCCGTAACCAGGTGACGTATCGGATTAACCGCGCAGACCTGGAACAATTGTGCCAGATTGAAGCTCTGTCCGTGAGTCCGCGACCTGGAACAATCGTGCCAGATGACCTGGAACAATTATGCCAGGTAACCTGGAACAATTATGCCACTAAGCAGACGAAGCAGAATAAAACCGAGAACAAGAACGCTCCGCTCGGCGGCACCTCGCCTACCGACGCTACCACCGGCGGCGGGAGCAGAAATTCAATTATTGATAATTCTGCTTCTCTGCTGGACGCTGGAGGCGAAGCCGACCTTGAGCGCGAGTCAACGAGCGCGTCTCATTCCATAGGTAATTCTGCTGGCTCCGGGGCGAGCGTTGGCGATGGAGACCTTGGCTTCGGGCTGACCTCGGCGCACACGTCCACCGATGGCGACCATCAGGCACCCATGCCTAAGGTGAGCACCGAACTGCTATTGCCGGACGGAACGCTCGCGAGCGACGACTTCGAGAACCTGCAGCCTGACATCGACGGTCTCATTCTCCCTATGGTGATTGGCGAGCCGTTGAACACAGGCGAACTGGACAGGCTTGTGGGGCTCAGAGGCGTTGCGTTCTGCCACATGTGGGCGCACTGGCTGCCCCGCAAGATTGCCCGGCAATACTCTATCGGTAAGCCGGTGCAGAAACCGACCGCGCTTTACATCCATGCCATTGAAGCCGGGTATCCTGTAGAGCCTTGGTGGCCCGAGTTCGACGAGAAACTGCACACCGTAGCCGCGCGTGCGGAGTCATTCAAACGGGCGGAAGGGCGGGCGCGTCGTGCGGGCTCGGCGGTTCCCGAATACTCGCAGGAGCAAATCGACGAGTGCGCCGATGCCATCGCCACCGGGAGAGCAGAGCTTGCGATGTATCCCGAGTCGCTCCAACCGAAAATCAAGGACGCGCTAACGCATCGGCGACTTGGCGAGATTGTTGCAGAAATCAACGCGGGCAACGAAGTCGTCGAGCTTCCGTTCTAACCCGGTGTTAAAGTGAAAAGTAAAGACGAACCTAAAAATCTTCGGTGTGCTTACAAGTCTCGCAAAACCGGTCAGTGCTTAGAGAGCTTCCCCGAGCGTGGCCCTAAGCGTTACTGTTCGCAGCTATGCCAAGTGCGAGCGCACCAAGTCAAATCCGGCCGCCATCTGAAGGGCTCCGCGCTCCGAAAGGCTGCAATCGAACGGGATGGCGGCTGCGTGCGATGTGAACCGCCCGTTGAAGAACACAACGAAGAACGTGACGACACCGAGCAAGACCCTTACCAGGCCTGGCTGAATGCAGAGTATCCCATCGGCGACCGTATCAAGCAGCGTCTTCTCGTGCGGATTGTGGACACTTCCAAACCGCGAAGTTTGGACAACGTCGAGACGCTCTGCACGAAGCACTTCGCTAAGGTGTCCGCAGAGCGACATCGAGAGCGAGTCGGTGCAGAAGCCTTCAAGGCCGCCAAACATGTCCAAGGGGTTCAACGATACGTCATCAGGCGTCTTCGAAAGAAGATGAACAAGTACTTCAGGAAGGACAAATGGCGAAACCATGAGGTCGAGGCACTCCTCAACTAAACCATATACCGGGGTGCCTGATTATAGTGAGGGGCCTAAAACTAGCACCTGATTAGCGGTCCTAGTCGCCCTGAAGCCGCCGACAACTTTCCATTCTCATCGGAGCCAACTCTTGACACAACTTTCTTTCGAGCGGCAGCGTCGCGGCCTAACTCAACGCGAAGTCAGCGAGCGCGTGCGTCTCGGCTATTCCAGCTACTCCAAAATCGAGCAAGGCCGCCTAATCCCCGGTCCAACCTCCGGGACAGCCATAAAGCTCGAACAATTCTTTGGTCGTAAGCTAACGAAGCTACTTGCCGACGTTTAGCGCGACGCGTTCACTCTCGCTTATAACTTAGCGCTCTCACCGGGCGCTTCTTCAATTTGGAGCCCCATGAGTACCATCATCAACTTGGCGTCCGGCGAATCGGTCGAGCATAGTCTCGACTGCAACGACGCCGTCACGCAATTCTCCGCACGAGCTACGCCTGCCGGAAAGGTCCGCCTAAGTGTGCAGTCCTCACAGAATGGGCGCAACTTCGGCAGTTATCACCGAAGCGTCACGCTCGACTCGAAGACGACCGTTGTGAACTTCGGGGCTCTCCCGCCGCGAACACGCGTACTGCGCCTATGGCTTGAAAATGCTTCCGGCTCTGCGGCACACGTCGAAATCGACGATGAGGCGACGCAAGACCAACCTACGCCGGAAATCGTATCCGGTACGAGCGCGGAGAGCGCCAGCAACTAACCACACACGAGTAACACGAAATGACTTACATTGACATCAGATTTCTCAAAAACCGCGTCATCGACGTTGGCACCGGCCAGATGTTCGACATCAAATACTGGATGGAGCCATCCCAAGACGCGATGTGCGAGACAAAGACTCCCGCGTTCGACGTTGGGCCGAACAGCAGCATTCACCGCGTCCAACTGCAGGACGAGGACATCGAGATGCCCGAGCGCGATAAAGACATGCCGAAGCGGCTGTATGACGACCTCGTGGATGAAGCGTGGGCGTTAGTCGCCGAGAACCGCAAGAAGAACACCGAGACCCGCCGTCGTCTCAAAATCTTTTCCGAGGGCGATTCGCCGACTATCGAAATCGTTGCAGACTCCGGCAAGACCAAGAAGCCGGACGCGAAGAGCGCCAGCAAGTGACGCCCTTCTCCGGCGTCGTCGGGAAGGGTGCGTTGGTCACGTTGCCAGCGACCCAACTCGCGGCCAAGTTCTCGTCTCTGTCTGCGTCACTGCTGGCACACTACGACGCCACAGGTGCGACGACGGGTGTAAAGCTGCAGGTCGGAGTCAGCATCGACGAGGGAACGTCGTTCAGCGACTTCGCCGACCTCGCAACCGTTGCTCCAGCAGCCAACTCGGCATCCCCGGTCGTATCGCAGCAGTACGTCGCGCTCGACCAATACAAAGCTGCGGACGCGCTGCAGTTCAGGCTTGTGAATCTCGACGCCACGAATGACGCGACGGTGACGGTCGAAGTCCGAGAAGCGGCCTAAATCCGCAGGTAAGTCTCGCTCCGGTACTCCTGGAGCGAAGGGCGAACGCCGACGCAAGGTGAGCAGGCCATGCGTCGGCGCTTCTATTCAAAGTTTCTGCGCGGTCTTTCTACGCGCAGGAAGCCGGGTTAAATCCTCCCGGCGGTGCGTCTCAGACGCGCACCATTGTCGCGATGTTGTCATTTCGTCGCGACCCTCTGCCGCGAGTGCTGATGTGTCGGTCATTGCGTCAGCACTCTCGCAGAGTTTCCCTCAACAGCCGCCTATGGGCGCAGCAGTTTCAATCAGATGAGGTCCGGCCATGGCGGCGAGCGATTTTCTCTTCTCAATTGGTGTAGACGCCTCACAAGCCGATGCGGCCGTTCAAGAATTCGTCAAGCGCACGAACGCAGCCGTTGCCAGTATCCAGAAGGTCACTGTCTCGTCCAATCAGGGCGCAGCGCAGGCCATCAAGAATCAGAACACGATGCTCACGGTGGCCGAGAAGCGGCTGGCCGTTGAGAACAAGATTGCCGACGCGCAGCGCCGCAACGCGACTGCAGGTATGTCGAATGGCGGTGGTGGGCTAACAGACATCTCCAACATCGCGAGCCGCAATGCAGCCGCTGTTGGCAAGCAAAAAGACGCCTTCGATATGCTCGGCCGTATCGTCGGCAACACCGTCTTCAAGTTCGTCGAGTACGAACTGGTGATGAAGACGTTCAACACGGCACTCGGCGAAGTGATGAACTCGCTGAACGAAGCCTCGAACGTCCAGATGGAGCAGGTGCTCCAGCGTATCTACAACGCGCAAATCGACACGAATGCCGCGCTGAAAGACGCCATCATCATCGCCAAGGAGTGGGGTTCGGACATCACCGACGTTCAGCAAGCCATCGGCTTGTGGACGAAACAGACCTCGCAAATGCACGATGCCACCGGCAAGCTCGTGGACTCGCAGACCGCTCTCGCCGCCGCTGCAAAGCTGGCTGCAGACGCTGAGAAGTTCCATCGCGCGTCGGGTATCGACTCGCTCGAAGTCTACCAGAAGTCTGTCTCCATCTGGCACGAACTCGGACTGTCGCTCGGACAGATTCCGAAACTGTACGACCAGATTGCCTATGCTGCGACGCGTATTGCGCCGGTGCTTAAGGCTCAACCGGGTACCAGTTCGAAGAACGAAGGCATTCGCGACATCTTTGAAGGTATGGCCGAGTCGGGCGCAACGCTGCGCGCACAAGGCATGGACGACGCGCTCATCATCGCGACCGTCGCAAAGCAAATCGAAAACCTCGGACAGACCGGCAGCAAAGTCGGCACGCAAGTTTCGACGATGTTCGGTTCGCTCAACCAGGGCGGCAAGCAACTCAAAGAGTGGATTAGCATTCTCGGACCCGGCGCGTTCCAGGACTCCGAGCATTTCATGGACGCCGCAATTGCCAATGTTGACAAACTGAAGCAAGCTCAGGCTGACGGACTGCTGCGCGTCAAACCGCAGACCATCAATACCTGGCGCACGTTCATCGAAACATTGCAACAGACGAAAGACCTCGCGGACCAGATTCGCGGCAAGTCACAAGGTACGTTGGAACTCATCGCTTCGGCGGAAATGTCCACTTACAATGGTCAAGTCGAACGTCTGAAGGCATCGTTCCAAGAACTGAACCTCGCACTCGGTACGCAACTTCTCCCGACCGCAACGCGGGTAGCGTCGTTCCTGTCCGGCACGCTCTTCCCAGTGCTGGCCGCGCATTCGGGTGCGGTCATCGGTGCTGCTACCTCGGTCATCAAGCTCGGCGTGTCTTACGGTTTCCTACTCGGCTTCTCTCGCGTCGCAGCGATGCTGCAAGGTACGGGAGCCGCTGCGGCTGCTGCTGCGGCCAACGTCACCGTCCTCAAGGGCGCTCAGACGGAAGCCGCGCTCTCGGCGCAGACCTTCGTCAACGCGGAACTCAACACTGTCGGGGCCGTCAACGACGCCACGGCGCAAATGGAGCGCGAACAGGCCGCACTGCAGATGCTGCAAGCTAAAATCGAAGCAGTCAACTGGCAGTTAGGCGGGTTCGCGGCGGCCTGTGAAAAGGCCGGAGTCGCAATGGCAGACGTGCAGGCAGTCGCAGAAGCGAGTGCTACGCGCGGCCTGAGCGCCTTCGCAGCCGGACTCGGCACTATTGCCGGTAACGCAATTCGCGCCATCGGTCCGCTTGCGGCGATGTACGCAGCCATGTCGGCGTTGCAGAACTTCGACAAGATGTCGCGCATCGACGCGGCCGTTGACATGGGCACGCACGGTGCCGAAAGCGGCGGTAAGGGCATCCTCGATACGACCGGCGACATTGTCAAGAACCCGCTACTCGTCCCTGATGGTGATGCTGCGAACGCGCTACGCGACCGCATCAAAGCCAACGGTGGCACGATGGCGAAGCAACTTAACAATGCGATGTGGACGTTGTACGACAACCCGCACGCAACCAACGATGACAGGACCGATGCCGGAGAGTTAATCAAACAACTCCTCGCACAAGAATACAACAAAATCCATCACACGGGTGATGTCCCCGGCTACGACAAGCTCGACCAGATTCCACCGTGGTTGCAGAAACTTCTCGACCAAGCCAAGGGCGGTAACGGTGCTGGCATGACCATGCCGGGCGCGGGACTGGGCGGCGGGAAGAAGCCCAAGGTCGCCACCGAACAGCAAATCGCTGCTGAAGCCGTCAATAAAGACAAAGCCGACGCGATGGCGCAAATCTCCAAGTGGAGAGATACCGCCAACGCCGCCGAGCAATACGTCAAGACACTCACCAAAGTGGGTGCCGCAAACGGCTTTACCGAGGACACCGTCAAGAAGCTCGCCGCTGCATTCAAAACGCAGAACGATGCCATCTACAACGGCCAGACGGCAACTGAGAAAGAGATAAAGTCTCTCGACGCTCAGAAGCAGCACCTCGAAGACTTAATCAAGACGCACCACGCCTCGCTCGATGCGAAGGGCAATGTCAAGGGCGGCGACCGTTCATCGGCTGTCTACGCTGAAGCGAAAGCCTGGCGTATGGCCGACGAAGCCATCACCAAGGCTAAGGGCAACCTTCAACTCTACAACACGCAGAAAGAGAAGCTCAAAGAGACACAGTCCACGACGATGGCGGAAGCCAATGCGTGGTCATCTCTGTCTGCGAACGTACCGAAGCACATCGCTGGCGTCCACTCGATGCCAATGTCGTTCCTCGGATACGGTGACGTAAAGGGCGTAGGAAGCTCGTCGGCCCCGGCGATGTCTTCACCGCAAGCATTCCAATTCTACATCAGCGGTCTCGACGACTCGCTCTCGCACGTTACGACGACGATGGGCAAGCTCGCCACGGCCGGTGGTCAGGTGAACACCTTAAAAGAGATGGGCGCTACCATCTACGCTTTGTACGAGAAGCTCAAATCGAGCGACCCGAAACAAGCGGCGGTGTTCGCTCAGATGCTCGTCGAAATCAATAAGGCCGGGCTTAAAGCCAACCAAGGCCTGAGTGAAGCCGACAAGAGCCTCAGTGAGTTCCGCAAGAACATGGACGGCCTCATCGGGTCGCTCGCATCGAAGAACGCCGAAGACCTCGGCAAGTTGATGGGACTGGACGATGGTTCGGTTCAAGCTCAGAAGACACTCATCGACGGTTACAACAGCATCGACGACTCGTTGCAGAAAATCGACGAATGGGTTAAGAGCACTGCTGCGACAACCGGCGGTCTCACCGAAGCCGACCAACAGCGCGTGAAGTCGGCAACGCAACTACTCGGACTCCAGCAGCAACTGCTACCGCTCCTCGCTCAACAGGAACAAATCCAGAACTCGATTGCGTACAAAGCGACGCAGTCGGCGCTGGAAAAAGCCGGTGAGCAAGTAATCGACCAATCCATCTCGCGTCTTATGGGTAACCAGAACAACGCGCAGACTCGCGAAGCCGCGTACAAAGAAGCCATCAGCGGAACGGCACTTTCGGGAATGCAGTCCCTCTTCAAGGACTACCTCACGAACACCGTAACCGCATGGTGGCAGCAGACCGTCAAAAATCTCACGAACTCGATGTTCGGAGACCCGGCGTCCAAAGCGCGCGACCTTGAACAGAACATGCTCAAAGTCAACCGTGATGGACTGAATGACATCCTGCAGAACACGAAGACGCAAGTCGTTGATAAACTCAACGCCTGGGAAGTAAAGTTCGCAGCCGATGTCGCTAAGATGCCGGGCGCTACGGGAAGCGGCTCGGGTAGCGGTACCGACGACAATAAGAGCGGTACGCAAGGTGCGAACGGGCAGACAACTGGCGCAGGTTCGAATACCAACCCAGTAGCTGTATCGGTCGTTGACCAATCGAGCGGAATGCAACTCGGAGATTCAACCACTCCGTTAGCAGTCTCCGACGCTCAGATGACGGCAACAGCCGTGTCGGCCGGACAAAAAGTCTCGCAAGACATGGCGAACAGTCAGTCTGGTTCCGGTTATGGAGCAGACGCTGGAAACTCGCCATTAACGCAAAGCGGATTCAGTCTCATCTCGGGACTGCTCGGTCCGCTCGGCGCGGCATTAGGTCCGATACTCCAGAAACTGGAAGCCACCACTGGTGGTAAAATCGCTGGCAACATCATCGGCGGTGCGGCTCAAGGCTATGCTTTGGGCGGCATGGAGCAGACGAGTGCCGGTAACAGTTCGGATTGGGGTGCAGTCGGTGGAGCGTTAGGCTCTGCTGCTTCGATGATTCCCGGTATCGGGCCAATCATCGGTGCGTTGCTTCCCGCAGCGGGCGGTATTCTTGGCGGCCTGTTCGGCAACCATGAAACCGCAGCGGACGAGCCAGATGTGTACGACACGCAGAACTACGGTCAGTTCGTGTCCAACATGAACGGAACGACCGGAACCTACAACGGCGTAACCATCAACGCTCAACCGCAATACAACCGTGCAGACGGCGCGTTGCCGATGAGTCAACAGATGGTCGCGTGGGCGCAGAAGAACCCGAACGACCCACTCTCCAAACAAATCCTCGCACTCGGTACGAGCGGACTTGGAATCAAATCCGAATATCAGGGTGAATTTACTCTGTGGAACGGCAAGCAGATTTCGGTCACAGCTTATGAACAGTTGGGCTCGCAATGGCAAGCGAAAGCTACCGGCGCGACCAACTCGCCAATCGTCTCCATCAACTCGTATGGCGGCGGAAGTGCAGCGGGTGGATACAACACCCCCGGCATGGACAGCAGTACATTCGCGGCTGAAGAACAAGGATGGGCTTCCGGTATGTCCGGCTCAACTGGATACGGTGCGTACAACTCGCCGGTAACTGGTGGAGGTTCTGCGGGCGGAGACGCAGTCGTTGGCGGTGCTGCCGGTTCGTCACTTGGCAACACGCAACTCGCACCATACTCGCCAACAGCAACGCCTGGATACGGCGGGCGGGGTAGCTACGGAACTGCAACCGGCGCAAGCCTGACGCAACTGAAGCTACAAATTAGCACGCCAGTCTACCTCGACGGTAAGTTGCTCACGCAAATCGTGAACGCTTACAACGCCCAGTCGCGCTCGAACAAGGGTGGTGTCGGAGCGGGTCCGATTCGGTAGACAAAGGCGAACAACACGGAGAGGTCTTGGGTCGAGGACCTCTCCGTCTTGACCGCAATGCTCGTCTAAACAGACGGCCTTGGTTCAACACCGTTCAGGAAAAGCTCAATAACCACAGGGCTTTTCGGCTCATGGGACTTGACTTTTGAGATTTCCGTGGTATAATGACTAAGGTAGGGGAAATGAGCGACGGCGCAACAGGGCCGGTTCGCTCTTTTTAATTCCCGAACAAGTTTGCGCTCCGAACTCCGGGCGCGAAAACCGAGGGTGCTCAATCCTCGGTTGCGGATGCGAAACCGAAGCTCGCATCTGCTCGAACGGTACCTCAACGGCTTCGAGGTACCGTTCCTCAATCGCACTGCTCGACCGCATAGTCGTCAGTTCCTTTTGACTGACGAGTCGAGCGTGTGATGCTCCGTGATGGTGCAGAACGTCACGGACGGCCGTAGCTGGATTCGTCTGGCTCGGCCACAGTCACGTTCGAAGTCTTCGCTACGCTTCAGCCGCGCGGCGGAGGCTTCGACGTAGACCAAATACTTTTCCCAAAGCGAAGGGGAAGGGCACGCAGTCGGTGGCGTGCTCAACGTCGCGTTTACTCCGCGACACGAAGCGGACCGGCTTGTCGCGCAGGTCGGTCCGCGACGAATCTCACAATCGAATCACTCGAAGGCGTTGTGGACGTTGTCCACGGCGTCTCTCTTTTTTCATCTGCACGAAGCAACGTGCGATGCAACGGAAATCACTGTGCAAACGACAACTTTGTTCAAGGAACTGCTGAGCATCAGCGGGACGCCTGACTATCAAATTGCCAAGGCGTTGGGCATATCCGCTTCAACGCTATCTCGACATGCGGACGGCCTGCTAAGAAAGCAGAGCGTGCTTGACCGAGCGGCAGCGTACTTCAACGACATCCTAACACCCAAGGTGCCTATCACACCTGAACTCCTACAAGTGCCGCTGACTGCAGCGCACCTTGTTGTTACCGCTAGAGTCGCACTGGAGCGGGCAGAGAGGGAAACCTCGTGACATCCGCGTCAACCGCTCTTCCGGTAATCCCGCGAGTCGCCGACCAGGTTGAACGTATTGCGGCCGGTCGGTTCCCGGCGCTCGGCACGGAGTTACAAGGTCTCGAACTCGTCGGGCAACCTCCCTGGCGTAAAGAAACCGCAAACGTGTCCTGCTGGCGTCGCATTGCACCTGGGATTCTTGGCTCAACGGGCTTTGATACGGGAGCGGGCAACCTTTTTGCTCGCGCTCGAAATGCGTTCTGCGTTCGAGTTTCCGGCGACTCGTTCACGTCGGTCGAGGAATCGTCGGCGTATCAAGCCATCCAACCCGTTGCGAACTCGCTAGAGGTTCGCGTTGGGCACGAGGCGTTGTTCGTTTTCGCATTCGAACTGCGTGACGTTGTCGTGATGCTCGGGCGACCCAATTGGGGCTTACTGAAAGAAACGGTTTTCGAAACCGACTTCATTATCTCGGGCGCAGTACGCGACGCTAGTTATCGGCCGAGCCTAGTCGAACTCCGAGGCTGCATCCGTAAACTGCAACCGGACGACGATATGGTCGGGCTACTGCGAGCGGCCAAAAGCTGGAGAGACATCTGATGCAGGCGCTTATCGAACAACTCAAAGCAGAAGCGCGAACGAAGCGACGCGAGGCCCGACAAATTACCGAAGCGATTCGAGCGCTGGAAGAGGATGCAAGGCCGCAAGGTCGTCCCGTGAATCCCAACCGGGACCTAGCTGACGCGTTCAAACGCGGCGGCCTCAAGTATGCGGACCTCGGCAAAGAACTTGGTGTATCGTACCGAGTTGTTAGCTGGGTCATTCGCGGCATGATGTCCAGACCTGATGTCGAGAGACGACTGCGCGAGATACTCGCACCGCACCTTAAAGAGCGCTCAGAGCAACCATCACCGTCTTAGACGCGCGCCGGATGCGTGGCGTAGACCTAAACCGACCCTGCTGAAGGGTCATCAACGACTGCCGCAAGACGCGGCACGAAAGAGCCAAACCCATGACCGAACCCGAAGAAGCGGTCCTCTTTAAGAGGGCCGTCGAGACTCTACTGGCAGACCGAACGCGGTTTCGCGAGCTAACCCGAAAAGCGGCACTTGCCGACAGCATCGAGGAAGAAAAAACAGCCCACAATGAATTGATGGCGCTCGTTCTCGAACCGCTCGGCCTCACCGAACTTGGTAGCATCACGCTCGACGAGTTAACCAACGACGACAGGCTGACCGGACAACTCATGCGCTTGAGCGGCTCGCTCGACGTAGTGCTTCCCGTCATGCTCGAACAGGTGAACCCCGACGCTTTGAAAGGCGAAACAGCATGAAAACTTCTGCAAAGTCCATCGCGCAGCGGCAGTTCGAAGTCGCCTCCAGCCCTGACCCGGCGACCATCGAGAAGATGAGTCGCAAGGCGACGCGGCAAGACCGCGCAGTCGTCGCACTCGAAGTCGAGACGCTTCGAAGCGCGACAAGCACGGACGCACAACGCGCAGCGGCTCGTAAAAGCATTGCGATGCGCGTGATGCGGCCGCTTCACAGGACAGCCGACCCTGAGGGCACTCGCATCATCAGCGAACTCGCTGAAGGTCTGCATGGCGGCGCAGAAATCGAGCTGCTTGGACTCAAGACTGCCATCAACAACGTCGCCCAACGCAAAGGCATCAGCGCGGCTGACGTGGCTGCGATACCTCCAGCAATCGTCGAGCGACTCGACAAGCTCGCCTAAGGCCACATCCCAAGACATGCCGAGCAGCGACTCGGGTGGCGATTCTTCGGTTCGAAAGCGGCCTCGGCAACCGCTAACAACGAATTGACATTAAAAACAAAACACGGAAGGCATAGAATAACGATGTTTGAGGGACCTAAGAACTTCACTAAAAAATTGGAAGATATGAACTATCAAATATTAGTCGATAGGGCTGAGTTGGTTGAGAGAATCATGCGTCTCATAGTAGACAGGCTGTCCTACCGCCGGATATTAGCGAAGCGTTCGACAAAAGATGTAGAGAAACTTAATCGGCCGGTTATTTCCGAAAAGAGTGGGAAGCCATACGATGAACTCACTGCACCCCTTGAAGACGTACTCGTGCACATATTTAAGGAGATGGGGGAACAGTTACACAAACGTTGCGATGAGATGCGCCCGGACATATTGTTCGAAGGGTTGGCATAGCTTTCGCGTCACCTTTAGCACATTCGAGCAGCGACTCGAAGCCGTTATGCCGCTCCGGTTAAAGAGCGGCTTTTATTTTTATTTGCCCTCTGGACGTTGTTCGAGGCTGTCTTCGATAAGCTCCGGCAAATTGATGGCCGCCGCAATATGTTCGTCGAGAATACTTGAAAGTGGAATTCCGTGATGCTCGTGCTGCTCGAACGTCTCTAACACGAAGGTGCCACCGGTTTCGGCCGCATTGAACCTGAAGCACATACCGGCATCGAAAACTTGACGCACATTATCGGCGCTCGTCCACATCGACAGCGAACCCTCTTGGCTGATTGCAAACTCGATGAAGTGACCGTTGTAGAAGCGGAGACGCCTACCCCACGCCGCTCCGGTGACCCCCTCAACGGCAATCAGTAATCGGTCAGTCACCGGGTCCACGCTGTGCGCCCAAGGCTTTAGGATACGCTCTAGGTCCTTTTCGAACTCCTCGGTGTGTTCGAGCAGTTCGTCTCTGTCCAGTCTCATTTGTTCGCGCCGTTCCATGACGACGCTCATTGTTTTGGCGAGCGGCGGTACTCGGCGCTGTTCGAGTGAATCTAATAGGCTCATACTCGCGATTATATCGAACGTGTGTTTGGGGGTCAAGCGATGCAGATACGGCGATTCCGCTTGGCATGAGGTCCTTAGCTCATGCACTCACATGACTGCCTGCCAAAAAGCATGCGGTCCCCATCCGCGACGTTTCACGAGAGAACCCGGCTCTAAGGGTGAGTCAGCATCCTGCGAACGGAGGTGGGTTAGGGCCTAAGAGAGCATGAGGCTTCCGACCTCCATACCGCGTTACTAACCCACCAAAAACCGGGAAATTCTACTAACCCTAAACTAGCCCACTAACCCCCAAAATAACCCCCAATGTATGCCCGAAAAAGTCATATAAAATAAGGTTTTCGCATGACAAAATATGCTTGATAAGCATGAGGTCCCTGGTTCGAGACCAGGATGGCCCACCATCGAGAAAAGCCTGCAGCACTTGCGGGCTTTTTTGTTGCCTCGCCGCGCCTGATTGTATTTTGCCGCAAGGCGAATTAGGTCGACGCTCGAACGCGTAAGAAATCGTTCGGTCGATGCGGGGTGATTCGTATGCTCGATGTTTTGCTTTTTGTCGCGCTCCTCGCTCGAGGAGTGGCCCCCTCGCCTAGCCCGCAGGCGAGTCCGCTGAAAGAGATCACGCACGTTACGGGGAGCCTAACGTGCATTGAGCTTCACGACCGGGTCGCCCCCAGCGAGTCGGCATTGATCCAAAACGATGCGACGATCGCGGACGGCGTAAAAATTCTAGAACGCCGCGCACGCGAGGGTGGCGGGCGGCCGCTCGACACGGTGATTTTTGAAAACGACGGCGCTGCCATCGTTCGCAACCTCAGCAAGATCGACGATCTGTTGCGCGACGCGCCGAATACGATGGAGCAACTAACAACCGAGTTGCGAAGCGTTGAGGAAGCGCAGCGAGCCGAAGTCAAGGTCATCGAAGGCACGAATGAGACGCAGGGGATGACGCGACTGATGTACTCTGACACACCGCCGGATGAGGGGATGTCGGGAAACGCACCGTCGTCAGATCTCGTTCCTTTACAAAACGTTCCGCTACATGCGGTCGCCGACGCCGCGACGCAAGTCACACGCGTCATTCGGGTTCGCGAGCAACTCCTAATGCAAACGTTGATCCCCCTTACCGCGCAGTGTCAGGGAACCGCCACGGCGCCGCCTTAACCAGTTTTATCGCTCTTCGTTACTAAGCGCCATGCCCTGAACACCCCTCAAACCGGTGTCGATTTTGAGTTGGAACTCGCCCGGAGGATAGTGGCTGATATAGATGTTGTCATTAGCGAAATTCGAAACGTACATGTTGTCTTCAGCTTCACGAAGAACGACTTGCGTAACGCCATTAGTGGCTTGCACGACCTGGGACGGGGATTGGCTTCCGGGCGGAAATATGTCCACAACCTGTTTGCCGCCGGTCTCTACGACGAGGATGTTTCCCGAGTGATCGAGCTGTAAGCCCTGCGGCTGGTCGAGAAGCATGCCCAGAATACGGCCTTTTGTAGAGTTCGGAGGGAACTTCTCAATGCTACCCGATGTCGACCCGCCACGATACGCGACGTATAGGTTACCCGCATCGTCTACGTTTATTCCGTCGGCTTCTACCCCGGGCGTTTGCAACGTCCGGTCTGGACTGCTTTGATGCGGTGGATATTCAGTGACCGTTCCATTCCGGTTGGCGGCATACAGCCTGCCCGCGTGATCTTCAACAACGTACAGTGGACTGGCGGGATCGCTGTAAACGATATACGGGTGCAAGGCGCCTGGCCGATACGCCGTTATTGTCGCAGAATTGGCGACGAATAGATCCCGCTTCCCGTCCACGAACAGCCCGTATGCACCATTCACCTGGTCGGTAATTGCTCCAATGGCTGGCGGGTTGGAACCACTTTCCGGGAAGATCTTCACCTGGCTGCCGTCGGCAACGTAGATCAGCGATCCTGAATGACTTTCCTTGCGCATCCAACCGCGCGGTTTCGGCCCGAGATCGGGCTGCCGTAGCACAGTGGGTGATGGCTTCGGAACCGCGTTTGAACTGAGTAGCGATGACTGTGCCTCGGATGCGCCGGTTGATGGCGCGACCGTCGAAGCGCAGGCGGTCGATGCAAGCACCGCTCCCATCGCAAGAAAAACGAGTATCGTTCGCATAAAGCCTTCCTCTCCACTAATTGGGAGTAAGCAAAGGCGCTTAACCGGCTTGCAAGGTCGTTCCTACGGTGGCTGCCTTTTCGGCTCGGCAGCGCACGCCAGGCGCACGGGGGTGGCTGGCGAACGGATAAAAATCGTTCGATCTACGCGGAGTGATTCGTATGCTCGACGTTATTACGTTTGCGGTGCTCGTCGCTCAAGTAGCGGCGCCGTCGCCTGGCCCGCAGGCGAGCCCGCTTAAAGAGATTACGCACGTCACGGCGCGCTCGCTATGCGCGGCCCTTCACGACCGTATCGGCCCCAGCATCATGGCGTTAATGCAAAATGACGCTGCGATTGAAGACGGCGAAAAGGTTCTCGAGGATCGGACCCGCCTTAGTAACGGTCGCATGCTTGGCTCTCTTCATCTCGAGAACGATGTTTCGGCCATCATTCGCAACCTCGACGAGATCGACGACCTACTGCGCGATGCACCTGATGCGGCGACGAACGAGGGCAGCGATCACGCGGCAATCGAGCAGTTGAAATCCCAACTTGGCGCTGCAGAGGGCGCACAGCGCGCAGAACTCAACGTGTTGGATGGTGCGTCCGAGACGCAACAGTTCTCGAGGATGTTCAACGATAATCCCGCTGGTGCGGATTTAACGTTTACCGGCCCGACTCCGCCGCCCGGCCTCGCGCCTAACGCGCAGTTGCCGGCCCGCGCCCTCGCACGCGCCGCGCTGCAAGGTGTTAGTGTCATTTTGGATCGCGAACACGAATTCACAAAGACGTTGATCCCGCTTGCCGCGCAATGTCGCGGATCGGCAACACCGCCGCCCTAACCACAGAAAAAGCCCGCAAATACAGCGCCGGACGGCGGGCAAACCGTGGACGCGCACATCCACCGGTTTGCGGCCGTCCGATGCTCTGACCGTCGGGATAGGGTGCGCGTTAGTCGCGGATGTCCGGCACCCGCACCTTCACGATTTCACCCGACGTATTCGTCGGCTGCCCGAAGCCTTGGTTCGAGATGTACAACGTGTTACCGTCGCCGAAGGTCATCGCGGTCGGAAAACTCAGTCCGCTCACGATGGTGCGCCATGAGCCGTCGCGAGCGAGCCGCACGACCTTTCCGGTGTGGGCAACGGGCGGTGCGGGCGCGTAGAAGCCCGTGAAGCTTTCCAAAGCGTAGATTTGCCCGCGATGCACCGCGACGCCGGTCACTGCAGTAAGCCCTGAAGCAAGTTTGTCGAGTTGCCCGTGCATGGTCAAACGAAAAACTTTGGCGTGTCGTTGCGATCCGGGGACGAACGTGTTCAGATTGCCGAGCACGAACTGACCCCTCTTAACGCCATCGCCTGAGAATCCGGAAGAGACGAACGCGAGCGCCGTCGGAACAATATGCCCTTGCGTGGCGGAAACGTCGACGAGACGGTTGATGCTACCGTTCGGTCTGACGATGTCCACTTCGCCGTGATTGGGCTCGACCGCATAAAGCGCGTGTCCCACCGCCACGAAACTGAACCAGGTTCCGTCAGGTTCGAAATCGTCCGGATCCGGATGAGCGACGGGATGGGTCTTTAGGAATTTGCTCAAGTTGACGATTGGTATGGCCGTGCCCGACGGACTGATACTATCGATGCTATTGAAGGTCCCGGCCAAGCCGTGCGAACATCCGGCGCCGGATATGAGTGCATACAGCGTGCCATGCACGAACGTGACGTCCGCGACGCCGCTCACGAACCCCCCGGTCGCGGCCGCGGTCTGATTCGACGGAAGATTGCGGGCGATCGTAGTACGCGCGCCCGTCATTACGTTTATCGCTGAAACCCGCCCCGTGAATCCGCCAAGATACGGTCCGGTCGGAGCCGGAACTTGCCGGCATTGGCCCACAGTCGAATGAGAGCCGCCCAAACCACCTTCTGCAACGTAGAGCCGCCCGTCGGGGCCGAACTCGATTCCGCGCGGATTCTCCAGGTTTGCCGCGACGACGGTGGGCTTCACGGCCGGCGACAATGTTGTTCCGCCCCAGTCGTTATCGAGCGGGGCGATTACGTTGTGTGCGGCGCCGGTCTGCGCTGGCTGGGAGAGGGGTGTCATCGGCGACGAGCCTCCGCCCACACAGGAAGCCAAGCTGAGGCTACCCGCGAAAGTCGCCGCGATCAATCGGGTGTTAGAATTCGACATAACAAACTCCTGAAAAGCAACAGTACTTTGGGATGGCAGGCGACGGTCGCGAGTTCACCGTGTGCGGCACATTGTTCGATGGGGTCGTCCGCGTCGGGGCCGTGCCGACTGGAATCGCGATCGTCGGATCTGTCAGATGTCGATCGTAAGGGCGCGCGGTCTCAAGGCGCTCACAGCCATTCGCTGCGATCATTACGGTCTGCGCGCAGAGCAATCGACCGGTATCTCATCGCCCTCTCACGGCCATCACGGGGTTTTCGATCCCGCCGTTGGCGCTATCAAAAGAAATCCCGAGCCGCTCTCGGCGGCACGCTGTGTGATGGGCTGTTTAGGCTCCGGCTGACGCGCTCTGGTCGCCTACGACGCGCAATCTCCACTTTTTCTCCGGCGCCGACTCGACGAGGGCGTAGAGATGCGGCGGCGGCTGTGCGTTCAACTCGCGCAGTGTGATTTCGCGATAGCGACGTAGCTCGCGTTGTGCGGCCGCGCGGTCGTCTTTCTCTACTAGAGCGCGAATGACTAGCTCCCACGCCGGCTCGTCCAATTCATCGCGCAGGATGATTGACTGCGTTAAGTTCACGGTTCTGTCAAACTCATGTCGCGCAAAGGCATCGAAAGCCAAGCGGTATCGTGCGAAGCGCCAGCACTCCTCGATCCGTCGCTCGATCGGACTAAACCATTCCCATTCCGCCATGAAAGCGGGACGCGAGACATCTAGCTGCTTCGCAAGCGCCGCTAATCGGAGCGCTGTGAATTCGTCGAGCGTATCGTCGCCCTGGAGGCCGCGCACGAACACTTCGATTTCCGAAAGATCGACCAGAATGCCGTCGCGCAATCGATAACCGTAAGCCGTCTTCTCCACAGCGCCTGCGTCTCGGAGGCGTTGACGTAAGCGGTGCATGCAAGTCTGGACAGCGTGCGATCCAGCCGAGTCGTCTAAGTCGGGCCAGATCAGATCGGCGAGCTCTGCGCCGGGCGTCGCGTTCTGCGAGCGCGCAATCGCGAGCACTACCGCAAGTTCGCGCTCCGACAGTGCGACGGCTAGCCTGCCACGACGCACTCTCCCCGCGGTAACCTCGACCACTAGCGCCGCCTGACTAGCGTCCCGGTCTTTGCGTAAATTCATAACGAAGCTCATGAGCATCCCGGCATGCGCCTCGTTCGAAATCACGGCGCGAACTGCCGACGCAAGCACTGGCGAGTCGACCTTGCAGCTCTCGCTTAGCGCATGCCTAAAGTGTTCTTGGCGCGCGTTCTCGTCAAACTCCGCGCACGCGAGATGGGCTAGAACTTGCACGAAGGGCTCTTCCGTATCGGTCGCCGCCACTAAAGCGCGGGTTGCGGAATCGCGAGCTTGCTCCCACGTTTCTGCGTCGCACGCCGCACGTAGATGAGCCAAAGCCAGCCAACGAGGGGACTCCCATCCCATCGGCCCCTGTTCTCTTGACGGCATCGCGGCAAAGTCGACGAAGCCGAGTGCGTCGTACTGCATGGCGGCCACGTGCAGCGCATCAGCGTACCCCAGTCGTGCGTGCTCATCTCCAGCCAACCATGCGCCGGTGACCGCCTCCGCTAGCGCCCAGACCACGAAGCGTGAACGCGCCGCGCGCAGCGTTTCGATGGCGGAGTCCAAACTCGAACGTTCCCCATTCCAATCGCCCTGCATTCGCTTGACGTGCGCGGCATAAATTAGCGCGCGAAGGCCTCTGCATACGACGGTCGTCGCCACGCGATCGACTTCGCTGGCGCAACAAGATATGTTTCCCAACCTTCCTGCGAAGAGCGCGCGAGTAACACTCGTGAATTCCAGCGCAAATGTGGGGCCAAACTCGGTTGGAAGCGAACAAAGCGCCTCGCCGCCGGCGCGCAGTTGGCCGGCTTCAGCCTGCAAGTACGCCAACCACGGCATGAGGAGAGGCGCCCGTAAAGCGGCTTCCGATGCAACATTCGCCACCCGGCGGCCGTCGTTCAGCGATGCGCGCGGCGAGTCGCGGAAGAGTCGCGATGCGCTGTGGGCTATCCACGAGTTCGGATGGATGTCTGCCGCAAGCCCATTGTAAGCGTACTCTCTACCGTCGTCGGTCCAACGAACCAGCGCCTCAGGATCTTGCTGAGACAGGTACGTTTCCAATTCCGATGCAGCCGCCGAGTGAAGCCCGGCTAGCTGGAGCAATTGCGCGGCTCGCGAGTGATCCCCAATTTCGGCAGAAGCGCGACCACATCGGCCGAGCATAACCTGGCGATGTTCGGGGAAGCGTCGCTCGATCGCGCGCGTCACCAAATCATGAACCTCGAAGGTTTTCGCTTCGCGCAGACGCAGGATCGATGAAAGAGGTGGACATTCACTGATCAGTCGACTGCCGTTTCGATCTTCCGTGGCATTGTTGATATCGGCGACGCATGCCCCGGGAATGGATGCGCAGGCAACGACGGCCGCCCTCGTGCGCGGCGGAAGTGCGTCAATGAATTGATTTGACAAATAGTCGTAAGGATCCGTTGCGACGTCCGGTGGCGCTTTTGCGATCAGGTCGGCAAGCTCTCGTAGATGTTTTGCGCGTTCTAAAAGCGTGCGCAAAGGCAGCTCCGCCGGTCGCTGTAGAGCAACGATCGCACTAACTTCCTGCGGGTCCAAGTCCGATCCGTTTACATGCGCACCATAAAGAACGACGCTATAAAGCGTCCCGTTAACATAAAGTGGAAGCGCTAGCGCTAACGACTGTTCGCGCAGCGAGCTACCGATTTGTTCTAACAGATGAGCGGACAACCGGAGCGGTTCGGCGTACGTTCGCATACGCGCGATCAGCGGATCATCCGTACCAAGCTGCGTCGGCAATCCCTCGCACTGCGTTGATACCTGAACGTACCAGCCGTTCGGCGTCTGCCGGTACACCCCACCGGCAACGAGGTCTAAGGCGACTGCCGGCTCGGATGCAACCAGTCTTTCTAATTCTCCCAGTGATTCGGCGCGGCCTAACCCTGCGGACAGGGACGAAATCTGCTGCAATGCTGCGTGATGTTGCCGGAAAAACAAGCGACTGATTCCAGACTCCATCCGGCTGTAGAGGCGCATAAGGATGACGCCAGCCAGGATAGCGATCGAGAATTGAACGAGTCCCGCGACGTGGGCCCGCTGTAAGAAGACGTTAGTGGTCCAGTACGTCAACGCCACTGCAGCCGCCAGTGCCAACGTCAAGATAAGATACACGAAGCCGCGGCTCAGAACGAAGCGCACATCGATGACGCGATGACGTGCGATCGCGTACGCTACGGACAACGGTGCAAGAAAGGCGGCTAGCACGAAGCACCACGTAACGAATTGGAGAATTCCTTGGAACAGCCCGAAGTTAAGCATTATGTCGTGACCCGCGATGGCCGAATACCCGAGGGAAATGCCGATCACGGCCCACTTCATCCGTTGTCTCTGCCCGGAAGCTGAAGAAAGATACGTGCCGACGACGGCGGCAATCGAAAAGACGGCAATAGAGGTTTTAACGCTTACGTCGACGAGGCCGAAGGGATCGGACACGTTGACGTTCGTCCCAAGGGAGAACCACAATAGATACTCCCACGCCACGAACCCTGCTGCGAAAAACGGCAATGCGAAGGCCAATGCTCTTCGCCATCCCGCCAGCTGACCGGTTGGAAAGCGCAGCGCGAAATCCAGTCCCGCAAAAACGCCCACGCATAAGAGCGTCACGCGTACGATCTGGATGATGAATCCAAACGGCATCGGCACGGTCTGCGCTATTGCATACGAGCCGAACCACGGCATCATCGCGCCGATGCAAAACAAATAAAACGACCACGTCAAGCGGCTGGGGCGTGAGAGAAGTACGAACGTTGCGACAATAGCGCAAATGAGAAAGGCGAAGACTGCAGCTCCAAAAATAGGGAAGGCTGCGTATCCGACCGGTCCAAGTTCTGGTTCGGGTTTGGTTGCGATCGCGCTGATGTGCTTCAGACGGCCGTTTCTAACGACATCGAACGAATACTCGGCTCGACCGAAATGGTTGGAGAATGCGATCGCCTGCCGTACGAAAAACGGCGTATCGGGAGCGAGACGGTCGCCGATTCGTACGCCCGCGACGGCTGCTGCAGTTCCCGGGTCGACCTCGTAGACCACGTCGCCGCTCAGGTTTAGTCCCAGCCAACCCATTGGAATAAAGAGCAGCTTTAACGATGACAAAGTCAGCACAATACTGAATGCACTTATCAGCAGCACGGCAAGGAGCCGCGCAGCATCTTGCCCGCGTCCCTTCGGATTGTTCGGTGCCGGAGCCACCGCTACGTTCATGATTTGCCTTTCAAAGCTACGATAGACCCTGACTGCCTAAAAGTCCACTGTCATAGGAACTTAAAGGTTTTCAGCTCTTGGGTCAGCAGCCCGCATTTCTGCGGGCTGCTTCGTTACCGTTCCAGCGCAAAAGCCGGCAGACCGCCTACTTTGGCGTCCAGATGAAACCGTGGTTCGCACCTTGCGCATCGTACCAATAGCCGGTCACCGTGCCGTTAGCGTTGATGGCGTAAGGCTCGGTATAGATCGACCCCTGCGGATCGAACTCAGAGAACCGACCTGTCGGCGATCGGTAAAAACCATGGACGACGCCCTGAGCGTCGGCGTAGAAACCGGTAACGGCTCCGGCATCGCTTATTGCCTCCGGTTGCGTTCCGTTACCGTAGGTCTTGCTGGCTTTGGGGTCTTGGAATACAATTCTCTTGTTATGACCACGAATCAGACCCCATACCGCGCTGTTTGTGTCGACAAAAAAGCCGAGCACGCTATTGCGGTTGTTGATGCCGGTAAGGCCCGTGTCGACGGCCCCGTGCTCGGAGACCGTAGTGATGGCCCCAGCTGCGCTTCGTATAAACCCGAGGCCAATTCCAGCCGAATCCGTGTAATCTCCGGCGGCGGTTCCAGCATTATTGATGCAAGCAACACACACTGAGCTCGTTACGGAGCCGTCCGGGCTCACCTGAACGAACGATCCGTTGGGTTGCCGGATGAATCCGTGAATTAAGCCCTGCGAGTCGAAGTAAATTCCACCGCTCTCGCCGCGGGCGTTGATTGCGCCAGTTGATGTGCCTTGTCCCACGCTATCGTTCGGGATCCGGCTAGCCCAGGGAGCTTGGTAGCTCACAAAAGAGCCATTCTTACGCCGTACGAAACCGTTAAGGACGCCCTGTCCATCGGCGTATTGCCCGACGATGGCACCTCCATTGGTTATATCGTTGGAACTGGTGGCCCACTTGCTGTTAGCTTGAAAGGACGTGTAGTTTGCATCTGGCGTCCGGATAAATGCGGCTACTGCGTCCATATTATTAAGGTAGTATCCAACGATGGTGCCTGACGCGTTTATGCTGATGCCGAACGTCCCGCAGTCGTTAAACAGGTCGTATGGTGAGCAGTTGCTCACGCTAATAGCTCCGGGAACGTCGAACACTTGTAAGTTACTTGTATTAGGGCGCGATGCGCCCTTGTGAGAAGCGCCAAGGCCGCAGCTCAAGGGACCGGAATTCTGGCCCGACCGTGCTTCCTGCAGCCGAGTACGCCGATCGACAAGTGGGAGCATTTTACAAGGGCCGTGGTTCGCGGCTTCGGGTGCTCGTTGCGCCGACTGGGTAAGCGGTGTCACCGATGACGGGCTGCCCCCGCCGCCGCACGCGGCCAAGCTGAGGCCGCCTGCGAAAGCCGCTGCAATTAGCCGGGTATGCGAAGTCAACATATCGACCTCCTGAATAGTAGCGGTAATTTGGGATAACTGGCCGTGCCATCAGGAATCGGAGCACTGTCGCTGCGACGGACCAACCCGCGCCATCCGGCGCATGCCGGCAGCGAGATGCGTGCCGTTCGTGCGTGCCGTTCGACGGTATGGGAACGTCGGAATGGGGACCTTGAAAACGCAGCAAAGTGTTGTCCTCTCCTGTCGGACAACTCGATCTTAGGCGCGCGGCGTCTCAAGGCGCTCACAGGTATTCTCAGCGGTCGTCACGGCCCGGCGCAGCACGATCCACCGCCGTCTTCATAGCTCTCACGGACATCACAGGGTCTCGATCCCGTTCGTGCTGCTGGCAAATGTTCTAGGGAGACGTCCGAGTGCGCTCGTAAGGACTATCGAGATCGCGAAGCACCTATACGCTCGCGAACGCTGGTAACAGATGGAGTCTACCGAGACCGGACGCTGCGGACGTAGCGCGGGCGGCTTAAGCTACTTTACGTTAGGAGCCGTTCCATTGCGATGACATCGACGAGTTTTCCATCGAGCTCGCCGTGCTGGCGGAAGGTGCCGACTTCTCGGAAACCGAGCGACGAATACAGCCGCTTGCCGGCGACGTTATCGTCGAGGGCGTGCAGCACGACTTTGCGAAAAGATCGGCGGGCTCGCTCCAGAATATCGGTTAAGAGAAGTTTGCCGATTCCCATTCCCCGTTGAGAGCGCGCGACGTAGATCGACACGTCGGCAATCGCATTGTGAGCACAACGATGCGAAAATCGATTCAATGAAGCCCATCCGACGATCGTACCGCCGGGGTCTTCCCCGACTGCCACGATGTACCGGTTGTCGTGCAACGCCCACCACGCCGCAATTTGCGCGGCATCGTGCGGCTCGGTTTCCAACGTCGCGCAACGATCCTCGATGCCCTGATTATAAATCGCGCGGATCGCTTCGAGATCGGTCGTAACCGCAGCCCGGATTAAGATCTCAAGGGGTGAGGAATCCAGCGGCACATCAGCGGCGTTCAACCTCATACGTTCCGCGACATGCCGATGTTGGGTATGTGCTCGCCATGGATATTCAACGCGTCGGCGCGCAGCCGTCCAATAGAGCCCCCGAAGAGTATTTTACCGGCACCGTTCGCATCGACCCGTTGTTCGATCGCATCGAGCCGGCTCGTGTGGCCGGCGCACAGGTGACATTCGAGCCGCGTGCGCGCACTGCGTGGCACACGCACCCGCTCGGGCAAACGCTCGTCGTCACGTCGGGATTCGGGCGCGTGCAACGCTGGGGCGGCCCGATCGAAGAAATCCGGCCCGGCGACGTCGTGCTTATCGCCCCCAACGAGAAGCACTGGCATGGGGCGTCGCCGAACAGCGCGATGACACATATCGCGATTCAGGAGAAGCTCGACGGCAAGAACGTCGAGTGGCTGGAGAAGGTGAGCGACGAGCAGTACGGAGGCATGATAGCAAAAAGTTGAACGAGTTTTTCGAACCAGTTGGCCAGGGTCGGGGCCAGATGGCGCATCTTGACCGAGCGGCAGCGCTGATCGTGCTCGTTTCAAAATACGGACTTGGCGACGTAGCTGCGTAGTTATCGAAAGGATTGGAAGTATAAGCGTGTACACCATGCACACGTCGGAGCGGTCCCGAGGCGGGTCGATGTTGGTTCTCGTTACTTCGTCGGAAGCGCACCGGCTCGAAAAGCTGGCCGCGGAAAGCGGCCCTAGACGGCTCGTTAAGGCGGAGTTTACCGATATTCACGGCCATCCGGTCGGCACGGTCGAGGTCGATCTCGATACGATGCGGTTATCGCAACGTGAGATCGCGTAGCAGCGACACAGTAACGTGCAAATGCGCTTGAAACGGCTCGCTCTTTGCTTTCTAGTGATGCTTTGTATCGGTATCGAAGCAGTAGCGATAGCCCAAACGCCAAGTCTCAAACCGGTCGTCGTTAATCAGACTGGCCCGTACACCGACAAAGGCGTATGGCTCTACGGCAACGCTGCCGGCAAATACGGGTACGGCCCGGCAGTCGACGGCACGAACGAACTCTTAATTATGCCCGCTCCCTCGCCATCTCCCGGTGGTAGCCTCGCCGGAATACTTCTCATCCGGCATCCGTCCGATACGATCGGCTATCCGCTGCACATCGCGCTGGTCGAAAAACTTTTCGCTGCTTCGTACCAAACGACGATCGAAGCCAGCGAAGGCGGCGATATCTGGAAGCATGAGTTTAGCGACCCGCTTGCCATCGAAACGCCTACCACCGGCGGTACCCGGCTCCCGTTCAAATTTTGGGGACCGTTCCATGCCGACGCGATTCCGTTTCAGCTCGCGCCCGAGCCCGAGATCCACCCCGCGTTCGAGTTCGCTAAGAGCGCCCTCGACGCAATTGGCAACATACCGGCGTCGCAGAAAGTTCTCGCGAACTACGGAGTGCTGTTCGTCGACGACGGCGACACTGTCTGGGTCGAAATCGGCCCGCGTTTCGGAGCGAATGAAGCCCCGCATCTGGGTTGTCAGACCCAACTCGGGCGCGACATGGTATTCGGCTACGCCAAAAAACAAGCCGCCACGAAGGGAACGTCCGGCAAATTCTTGCAATGTTTCTGAGTGAAAGCATCAGTACTCACTGGTTATGGCGGTCCGGAAGTCATGCAGTATCAAGACATGCCGGATCCCGAGCTGCGCACCGGCGATGTTCTCGTCAAGGTCGCCGGAATCGGTATCAACCCCGAAGACATGCTCGAACGCAACGGTGTATTGAAGGATGCGTACCCGCTACAGTTTCCGGCCATCATCGGCCTCGATGTTTCGGGGATCGTGATCGCAACTGGTGACCACGTCACCGATCTGAACATCGGCGATCGCGTTTGCGGTTGGTCGTACCACACTTACGCCGAACTCGTTGCCGACAAATCCACCTATTTTGCTCGCGTGCCCGACACGATGGACCTGGTCGACGCGGCGGCTCTTCCGCTCGTGGGCGTTACGGGCACTCAGCTCATCGCGCGCGCGGGCGAGTTACAATCCGGCCAAACGGTGCTGGTTTCGGGCGCGGCGGGCGCCGTTGGCCGGTGTGCCGTGTACGCAGCCAGGATGTTAGGAGCGCATGTCGTCGCCGGCGTCCTGCGCGCGCAGCTCGATGAGACGCAAAGCATCGGCGCCGACGAGACCGTCGCGCTGGACGACCCGGACGCTTTCGCGAGCGTAGCAAGAGTCGATCTCGTAGCGAATACGCTGCGAGGTAAACCCGCTACCGATCTGCTTGCGAAAGTCAAAGACGGCGGGATATTCGCGTCGGTTACCGGAGCGCCCGAAGGTTCCAACAACTATCCGAAGGTCCGGGTCGTTCCGTTTCAATCGAAGCAAAACCGTGGGACGATCGAGCTCGTCGCGCACGCCGTGAACGATGGAAAGATGGCGATCCCAATCGGACTTCGCGCAGAACTCAAGAATGCGGGCGATGCGCAAGCCGCATTTACCAAGGGCGGTATCGGTAAGGTGCTGCTCGTTCCGTAATCCATAATTTGTTTAAAGGAGTCGTCGATGAGCGAAGTTCAAATTGGGCAAACCAACTACGAGATGCCGCCGAAGCAAGGCATAAGCATCGCACTTTTTATCACGGTCGCCGATATCCAGCGATCGGTGGAGTTCTACGCAAAGGTCTTCGGCGCCAAGATATTAAGCAAGGGCGACACGAAGGGGGCACCCGGATACGTGCAGATCGCGAATACGTGGCTCATCGTCAACCCCGGCGGTGGCCCGACGCCCGACAAACCGACGGTGACGCTCAGTGTTCCGTCCAACCCCGACGCGGTCAGCAGCTTTATGAACGTTCGCGTCGCGGATATTCAAGCGTGTTACAAAGAGTGGAAAGAACGCGGCGCCGAGTTCATCACTCCGCCGATCCCTAAATACGGTGAGACGCGTTGCTATATCCGCGACCCCGACGGCTATATCATCGAAGTCGGACAGAGTAACCCCGAGTTCACCTACGGCTAGGGGATAGTGGCGACCCCGGTTGCCAGGTGCGAATCGCGGTATTCTCCGTGGCCGCCTCCGCCGGGATAGTTCCGCTGGTCGATGTGCTCCCCGTAATCATTTGGTCCGGAATTTCTTACGTGTAATTCCGGGCTGCCGTCGAGAAAATAGACTTGCGTATCGTCGAGTCCAAACCGTAGCGTGCCCGCGCAGTTGCCGTGAAGATTTTTGGATATCCTCGTTCCTCGCCCGTACGGTTTGCCGTAAACGTTCATTTCGGCCTCGTTACCGCCCGCGCATAAGTCGGGCTCGTGAAATACCACGAGGTTGTCGGTCTTGGCGTCGACGAGCAGACCTGCGGCACTTCCGGTCTCACGAATTGGCAACTTCGAGCAAAGCTCGGGGGTATATCCGCTCGGCCCCTTGGGGATCTCGATGACCGTCGCGCTCTCGGGGATGTTTTGATTGATGTAAATATTGCCTTCGTTGTCGGCGGCAATATACGAGCTATTGTAATCGATGAAGGCGCACGACGACAGCGTCGTCGGCGCGAATTGCGGCGGTTCGTAAACGATAATATCACGATGGTGGTTGTCGATCACGTTCAAAACGATAATGTTGCCTTGGGCGTCGTAATTAACATCGAGTGCGTACCCCGGCTCCGGTAGCGATGTTTGTTGGCCGCTCGCCGCATCGTATAGAACGATGCTCGACGGCGTTCCGACCCCTACTGCGATCGTGTCGCCACTGGCGGACATCGCGCTAGGTCCTTTGACATTTGCTAACTTCGCCAATAAGTACGAGGTCCGGCCGCCTTTCTGCGAGATCGGCCAGTACCGTAGCTCTCCCGAATCGGTAGCGAAAATGAGCATATTGCTGGCGAGGTGCGTGCGGTGTGCCGCGGTAGCGGGCGACGTCGCCGGTGCAATCTGCGCGGCGCAGCCAGCGTACGCGAGAACGGATAGTATAGCTAAAAAGGGAAAAGAACGCATGTCGGTCGCCTCATTTCGGCAAGTCTCCTGGAGCCGTTCGGTCCTGCAAGTTCGCTCCCTGGGGCCAAAGATTAAAACGCTTACCGCGCCACCGCTCCCGGCGGCTCCGTCTTTTGGGACCCTAAAGAATTCGGACTAGGCTTAGTCCGCTAATCCATACGTTAGCAACGAATAGTTGTTCACATTCGCTTCACTGTTCGATGTATCTGCGGAAGACGATTCACATCGTTGGTGCGATCGGTGCATAAGACTGCTATGTCATACTAAGATGCAGCGATAGCCGGCGGCCGATATCGTCTTTACCATGTTAACGACCGGACTAAGTCTAGTCCGAATTCTCTACGGTGCCAAACCCGCATCACAATCGCCAAGCAACCGCGTTTGCGCGCCTGGCCGCTGGGTACAGTCCGAAGGCTTCATTGAAAGGACCAAACGCAAAGTGAGCGACGAGCAACGCAGTCTTCAAGCATACGTTAGCGACATGCTGGCGCTGGAGCGCCACATACGAATCCCGTTCGAAACCCAAGCCAAGGACGATGATTTCTCAAAATATCCGCAGAGCGGCGCACTCGTGCAACAGATACTGGACCAATCGAAACGGCACATCGGCGCGCTCGAAGCCGAGCTAAACCAACTCGGTGGAAATGCGGCCGACCCGGTCAAGAGCGCCGTTTCACAGTTCGAGGGCTTTTTCGCCGGCGCGATCGATATGATACGCAAGACCAAGGTATCGAAGGGTTTACGTGACGATTACACCGCGCTCGCACTCTGTACGGCCGGTTATACGCTACTGCAAACCACGGCCGTGGCGCTGGGTAACTCCACGGTCGCGAAGCTCGCGCAGCGTCATCTCTCCGATTACGCGCAAAGCGTCATGGCGATCGGGCAGGCACTTCCTGAAGTGGCACTTCGCGAGCTGTCCGACATCGGAGTCGGCGTTGCGACCGAAGCGGCCACAGCAGCCCGTCAATCAGCGAAAGAAGCTTGGCAATCAAGTCCCGCCACCAATACAAACGCCGCAACCACCGGCGTAGCATAGCCGAACCAACCGAACAACCGGGACGCCGCCTAAAAGCGGCGTCCCGGTGTTGTGATCTATTGTTTCAATCTCCGCCTTATTGGGCAGTTAATAAGCAATAGGCTAACATCTGTTGGAGGAGTTCTGTGGACGTACTGACCCTGTTGCACAAGGACCATGAAACCGTAGGTGCGTTGCTCGATCAAGCAATGAAATGCGAGCCCGACGACGACAAGCTTCACGACCTCGCCACCCAGATCGAACAGGCGCTCACCGTCCACGCAGCGATCGAGGAAAAATACTTCTATCCGGTGTTGCAAAAGCGCGCCGAAGAGACAGAAGAAACCGTTGACGTGTTCGAAGCCTACACCGAACACGACCTGATTAAACGGCTCATAGCGCTGCTCCGGTCCGGCCGCCAACCCGATGAGCAGTTCAAAGCTGAAGTGCAAGTCCTGTCCGAAAACGTCAAGCACCACGTCAAAGAAGAAGAATCGACGATCTTTTCGCTGGCTCGCGACCTCATGGAAATCGAAGAGCGCGAAGATTTGGGCGCAAAGATGGAACGCGCGAAGCAGCGCATGTTGAACGCTCAAGAGAGCAGCGGGCCCAAGCCTAAGAAGACAACCCTAAAAAAGGCGCCGGCCAGTAAAGCGCGGGCTCGCAAGGCACCGGCCCGCAAGAAAGCGACCCGCGGCACCTCGCGCCGCTAGCTCGGCGCCCTAGCAGCGCCGCTAGGTCGAGGCTCATCGCCGCCGCCCCACGGTCATGCAACTTGGTGTGTCGGGCACTACGCCGTTATCGTCCTCCGGGTCTTCGGCGTTACGAATCGCCGGCGGATCCTGTGAGGGCACGAACGGCGGCGCACTGATCGTCACGAACGGCGTCGGCGTTTGCTTGAAATCGAACGCGTCGCTCAAATCGTCCGAGCGGACGTCGGTGGCGCGCAGTGCGCCCTTACGGATGCCGAACGTTTCTTCCGAGAACGCGAGCAAGCTGCCAAACTCATGCTGCACGTGCGAAACGTAACCGTGCTTCGAGTAGGGCGAGATAATGACCAGCGGAACGCGGAAGCCGAGCTCGTACCAGTTATTTTCCATTGGCGGCACCACGTGATCGTACAAACCGCCCCAGTCGTCCCACGTCAGGAGAATCGCAGTACTGTTCCAATAGGGGCTGTTACCGATCGCGTTCACCACCGCTGCAACCCACGACGGACCTTCGTTGCTGTCGTTTCCCGGATGATCCGAATGTTTGCTGTCGGCGGGCATCACCCACGACATGCCGGGCAGCTGGCCGTTCTGCACGTCGTTCATAATCGTCTCGGGGGGCGTCACGACGTACTGATAGTCCGGTCCGAAACGGACGTGCCGGATCGCGTCGAACGCGTGCCACAGTCCGACACCTAAGCCATTCTGATAGTAACGCCACGACACGCCTTTGTAATCCAGCAAGTCCGACAGTGCCGGGCGATTAAAACACGGAGGCGGCGTGGGGCCGGCGCTGCCGTCCTTCGGGTCGATCGTGTTAACTGCCGAAGCCGTCGCTGCGTCGCAGCCGGCCGGTGCTGCGCGCCCGTTCTTTGGATCGAACGGGTCGCCTGCTACGAAGTCTGCGGACTTTGGTTCGGCGTTGGCGGCTCCGCTCACGATGTACTGATGCGCTGGAAAGCTGCCGGCTTGTTGGGTTTCGAACATATGGTCGGCAAACGCGTACTGGCGCGCCATATCAACGTACGGCTGCACCTCCGACAATGGCGCGTACGAGAAGGGGTGCAAGTGATACTTGAATTGCACGCCCGCATCGAAGCCGTCGAGTTTGCCGCAATCGTAGTCGCGGACGAAGGACGTGTGATTGTGCCCCAGACCGTATACGGTTGCTAACGACGTCTCGATCAGCTTCACTCGCTTGCCCTTTGCGTCGATTGCCCACGGGCGTACGTCCGCGCCCTCGTCGGCGAGCGCTTGAAACAGGTCGTCCGGCGTCCGGTTCTCTTGCAGAATAATAACGACGTGCTTGATGAACGCCGACTTCGCAAGGCTACCGGCGGCCGGCACTCTGGTCGAGCCGCCGGGCGCGGCACTCGGGCCGTTCTGAAAGGCGACGCAAGCTGTCAAGATCAGCACCGGCAGCGCGCGGAAAACGAACTTCATGCTCACCAAGATATCAGAAGAGGACCCGCAGTTGCGAGCCCTCTTCGAGCGTAAGCTAGTACAATGGACGATCCTCTGCTTCTACTTACAGACAAAGTCTGCCCACGATTATGGCGGGTTAAACATATTGCCAGCTGGTCTTACTAGGAAGCGCTCGCGGACCCACGAAGGCACTCCGAGACTTCGTTTAGCAGAGGGAGGCAGTATGATCAAGAACGGACGATTTAATCGTTCGCTCGTCGGCGTGGGCATGACGGCCGCGATGCTGACCGGTTGTAGCGGCTCGCAGAACCAACCGGCCGTTCCGCAAGCCGGGCCAGCCGCGAAGGTTGCGCAGCCGGCGCACGCGCGAGACGCGAATTCGACCGCATTTACCGTCAGCGGCCGCAACATCGAGCTCGACGGTCAACCATTTTTCATCAAGGGCGTCGATTACGGTAACGCCCAGATCGACGCCGACGCCGATCCAAATCCGCTGGACAACGCCAACGAGCCGATCTGGGGACCGGATCTCGACGCGATGCGGGCCGCCGGCGTCAATGCCGTCAAGGTCTATAACGTCACGCTAACCAGTTTCAAGCCGTGGGAAAGCATTTTTGGCACTAGAAATACGCTGCGTCCCTATCAGACTGGCAAGATCAACAAATTCCTCAACAGGGCGTGGAACCGGGGCAATCATCCCATATATGTTGTGCTCAGCGTGTACTTCGGCGGCGCGGACGTCAACCGGCCGAAATATCTCGACGCACTCAATAATGTCTACAAGTTGATGACGACCGAATACAGCAGCTTCCCTGCAGTAATGGGCGTGTCGATCGGCTCCGAAATTAACAGTGAGGAGTTCATCAATCAAAAAGCCTGGTGGACAAAGCTGAACGAGATCGTCAAGAGCACGAACGACGGTTTCGCGGCTGCCGAGGCGCAGAAGATCACTACCACAACGATGGTCGACGACGGCCTGAAAACCGTTCGGGCGGGCGAACTCGCCGGGTTCAAAGCCGATACATGGGGACTGGACGTTTATCGAGGTCGCTCGATGAAAAATATCTTCCCGCAGATCTCCAACTCGACGACCAAACCCGAAATTATGGCCGAGTATGGGGCCAGCGCCGCCTACTATCCCGCGTCCAGCGCTCGCTATAACGAGTCGAACGGACAGTGCACGAATTATCCGGAGGGTACGGGACAAGAGCCATATTACGGCTTGCCGCCGCCCGCGCCGTGGGAAGCTGCGACGGAACTCCGGAGATCCGGTAACCCGCAGATGCCCGACCTGGTCTACCTCGTCAAAAACAATGCGACGGAAATTTACGACCATCGCGCGACCAATGGGACGGGAGTCACCAGCGGAGGTTTCTACTTCGAGTGGAACGACGAGTGGTGGAAGTCTGGCTGGTCGCACAGCCATATCGGCGGTTTTGAAGGCAACATTATTGTGAACAACGGTAACTTCCCCGGCTGTTACGACGATCAAGCGTGGTTCGGCCTGTACCAAGAGAAGCGCGCCAGTGGCGGCGACAAGCCGTTCCCCGCGCGCAACCCCGACGTTCGCACTGCTCGTCCGACGCTTGCAGCGTTGGAAGCGGTCTACGAGCTAGAACCGTAACCCCCATCGCCTTCGCGACGACCGATTAATGCAGAGCCGCCGGAGTTCAACTCCGGCGGCTCTTTCAATTCGTGAAGATTAGGCCGAACGCGGTATGAGCGTCACGATCAGATCGACGCCGCCCCCGCCCAGCCGCACCGTTTCGACAACGTAGGAGCGAACCGCGCCGGTGTCGTCTTCCAAATCGAGCGATGCGGGTGGATGTTTCCAACGCTCACCGGCTGCTGGAAGTTTCGATTCGTTGCGCCGCGACAGCGCGATGTAGCGCTCGGATGCGACCGTCACCGTATGAGAGTCGTCGACGAAGCACAGCGCTAGCGGCGTTCGAATGACGGCAGCGCGCAGCGTTGCCAGCGTTTCGCGCGTCGTCCGCAACTCAACTTCCCGTTCGCGCACCGATATTTCTAGCTCGTTGGAGCGTGCGCCCAACTCTTCGTTGGTGGTGTTGAGTTCTTCGACCGTCGCCTGCAGCTCTTCGTTGAGCGTTTCCAGCTCTTCGCTGGTCGCCTGCATCTCTTCGTTGAGCGTTTCGACCTCTTCGGCGGCCGCTTCGGCTTCCTCGGCCGAGATCAGGAGATGCTCGTTGGCGCTGCGCAAGTCGGCATTCGCGGTCGTCAGCTCGTCGTTGGCCTCGATCAGCAATTTCTGCCGGCCTTGCAGCTCGGAAGTATGCGCTTCCAAACGTCCGAGGCCGGCTTCGTTTTCGATGTTGCGCGTTTCCAGCGACTGCAGACGTATCGCGTTTTCGGTCGTCTCGGTCACCAACACGAACAAATTTTCGACGCGGCCCTCGCGCTCCGACGTGCGATCCGGAAAACATGCGATATGTAGATAGCGGATCGCGCCGCTGAGCAAGTCGGTGATCTCGATTTGTCGTTGCGAGCCCGTCGTTTCGTTGCGAAAAGCCGCATCGAGGGCGCCTTTGATGTCGCTTGACGGCACGTTAGCGCTGTGGACGAGGTCTTCGCCGATGCCCTGGCCGTGGATGCCCAGCATCGAGCGCGCGGCCTGATTGATCGTAGCGATGTCGTAGTTGCGGTCGACCACAACCACACCGAATGCCGACTCGAACAGAAACGCACCAAGTCGATCGACCAAGGACCAGCGCGGCGGGGCGGTTTCGCCTGCGTTGCGGCGCGGCGAGTCCAGCGTGGTCGCGACGCGCCGAGGCGCCGGTCGATCGCGGGCGATCGATCCATCCGCCATTGCCGGCGCAGGAATGAGCAACCGTTCACCCTGCCGCTGGAAGATCTTGAGTGCCGCCTGCACCGTGGTGAAGTAGCGCGGCAGCGGATTTGCGGTTTCCGATTTGCCCAAGATCAGATAACCATCCGGCCGCAATGAGAACGCGAACAGTTGAAGCGTGCGCTGCTGCAGTTCTTTTGTAAAGTATATTAATACGTTGCGGCACAGCACCAAATCGATGCGCGGAAACGGCGCGCGCTGCCCCAAATCGTATTCACCAAACACGGTGAGGTTGCGGATGCGTTTCTTGATTTGATAGGCGTCGTCGACCCGCACGAAATATTTTGCGACCAGCGCCGCCGGCATTTCATTTACCGCGCCGGCTGGGTAGATGCCGCGGCGCGCAAATGCAATTGCCTCGCTGTCGAGATCGGTCGCGAAAATGCGTATCGGCATCGTTTCGACGTCGTCGCCTAACAGTTCGGCCAGGGCGATCGCCACCGAATAGGCTTCCTCGCCGGTCGCGCATCCGGCCGACCACAGGCGTAATTCGCTGTGGTTCTTGCGCGCGTTCGCGATGAGCTCGGGCAGGATCGTTTCGCGAAGCTGCGCGAACAGAGCGGGATCGCGAAAGAACTCGGTGACCTTGATCAAAAAGGTGCTAACGAGTCGCTGGTAGGCCTCTGGATGTGCCGCCAGATGCCGCAAGTAGTCGCGCAGCGTTTCGCTTCCCGACGTCGCCATCAATCGCGTCAGCCGCCGTACGATCGTCGGCATCTTGTATTGTCGGAAGTCGATGCCGGTTCGTCCGCGGAGTTGATTGAGAAATGCATGTAAGACATCGGGATCGGTCACATCGCCGTCGCGCGGACCCGCGGTGAGATTTATCAGCAGCGGGGCCAACGATTCGACCATTGCGGTGTAATCGATATGGTCCGGCGGAATCGCCGACGGCAATGCCGGAAACGCGGCGGATTCGGGTTCTTGCACGAGTACCGTGCCGCCGCGCTCTTTCACCGCACGCACGCCGGCGACGCCGTCGGTTCCCATACCCGATAAGATGATTGCGACCGTCCGATCGCCGTAGCTTTCCGACGCGCTCGCGAATAGCATGTCGATGGACGGCACCGGGTGCCCGTCGTGACGCACGCTCGCGATCACCTCGTTGCCTCGAATCGCCAGGTGCTGGCCCGAGGCGCATAAGTAGAGCGATCCCGCCGTTAACGTCTCAGCCCGTTCCGATAGCGACACGACCTGCAGTTGCGTCTGTCGTTGCAAAATTTCGGGCAAACGGCTGGGCGTATGCGGATCGGCGTGTTGCGCGACCACGATCGGAGCTGGAAAGTCGAGGGGAAGCGCCTCGACTAATCGCGAGATGGCGTCGATTCCCCCGGCCGATGCACCGATAACGACGATATAGGACTCGTCCGAATCGCCCGTCGAAGCCATGTGGGTCTCTTACTGAATGTGGGAACAACACCTTTACAATGCATGCTGTGATCGATCGCGGCTTCCCGGCTATCGTGATCGGCGGCTCGGCCGGAGCCATCGAAGCGCTGCTGCAAGTGGTAGCCGATTTTCCGGCCGACTTTCCGGCCGCGGTTTTTATCGCAACGCACGTGCCGCCCACGAGCGTTTCGGCTTTGCCGCATCTCTTGTCGCGTGCCGGCGCGCTGTTTGCAACACACGCGATCGACGGTGCGCCGATCGCGCCTCGACGCATCGTCATCGCGCCGCCCGACCATCACTTGACGTTACAAGACGGCGTGATGCGCGTGCTGCAAGGACCGACCGAAAACAATCATCGCCCGTCGATCGACGTGCTGTTTCGCAGCGCCGCTACCGCATTCGGACCTTCGGCTTGCGGCGTGTTGTTATCGGGTACGCTCGACGACGGCGCCGCGGGGATGGTCGCAATCCGCGATGCCGGCGGCGGTACGTTCGTGCAAGATCCCGATGACGCGCAATTTCCCGATATGCCGCTCAATGCGCTACGAACCGGCGCGGTGGAAGGCGCATTTCCCGCGCGCCGACTCGTTGCTGCGATTATGGAGTGGATGCAACGACCCGTTCCGGCAATCTCGCACGAGCCCCAGCTTCGCGACGAACGCGTCGCCGGCGTGCCATCGGTGTTTACGTGCCCGGATTGCGGCGGAACGCTGTGGGAACTCGATGATGAAGCAGTTCTGCGCTTCCGCTGCCGCACGGGACATGCGTACAGCGGGAAGTCGATGTTATCGGCGCACGAGCGGTACCTCGAATCGGCACTATGGGCAGCCGTTCGCGCGCTACAGGAACGTCGCGATCTGCTGCATCGGATGATCGATCGATGTAAGAAGAACGGCGACGTGGCGGCGTTGCGGCGTCTCGAGCGGCAATCCGTGGAGGTCGATCGCAACCTCGAGTTGGTCGACTCTGCGATGCACGGCTTGGTCGACCCGGTCCCTAACCCAGTGTAACCACCGACGCAAGACCGATCGGCTGCTCGCGATCTAAGACGGTTGCCAAACGCTCGTACGGCGCGTCGCGACGTTGCAGCCAGTTCCATAGCGCGCCGTCGCAAATCACGACGCCGGCATCCGGCTGTAGCGCCGCTACGCCGGTTGTTTGGGTTCCGATGATCCGGCTGCTTGCGCGCAGTCCGGATCGTTCGAACGACAACGGTGGCGGAAAGCCACTGCTCGAATAGTGCATCGTTTGAGTCGAAAAGTCGATTGTCGCTGCAAAGCACGCTGCATCGCTACCTCGTTCGCGTAGGTCCGGTGCAGCCGGAACGCCCGAACGGCGCTTCGGCAGATGCAGCTGACGGATCATATCGCTGTCGTCGTCGATGCCGAGCGTCAGTAGACCCCACGCGTCGTCGAATATCCGATATTTCCAGGGGATCGTGCAGTCCGACGAACGATAAATATCCAGGTGCAGCATGCGATCTCGCAAGCGCTCCCATAGCCGTTCTTTACGCAACTCCGGAAGCGCGTACTTATCCGGCTGGAGTTGCTCGAAGCGCGCGGCGACGGCGTTGGCGAAGCGATCTAACGCTTCGAATCCGAGCGAATCCGAACGGCGTTGATTGGACGTCGCGACGATCGCTCCGCAGTGGCGCTGCGCCTTCGATACAAGTGCCAGGCTGGCAGCCATCTTGGGCTCGAGGTTTGCGAGGGCCCGGCGCTCGACCACGTCGTCCGTTACGCTATCGTAAAACGCTTCGTTAGCCATCGCCTGGAACAGCCGTTCACCAGTTACGAACGGCCGCGGGATCTTGCGCAAAACCGGATTCGGTGCCGGGGGGTATTCTGCTCGAAACACCGCTCCGTATTCGTTGAGGAGCACGCAGGCCGCCCATCCGTTAACCATGCCGGCAGCTTGCCGCGCGGCGAAATCGGCCAGCTCTTGCGGACTCAATGCGCTGGCGGCGGCTCGCTGCGCCGACAGCGCTTCTTCGGCGACGAACGTGCGTCGCAGCGCGTTCGATTTTAGTGCCAGTTGTTTGATCGCTCGAAAGATCGCTTCGGACGAAGCATCCGTGGACAATACGCAGTCGATCAGGCCGCCCGACAGCAGTTGCTGTGCGGCGGATGCGCCAAATGCGAGCAGGCGCAACGGGCCGTAATTCGCGATGCGGTGGATGGTCGCGACGGCGGCCATGCAGTCGTGCAAGCGCGTCGCGTCGACCGCGACGACGTCGGGCGGCGACGTTCGGACGAGGCCCGTGAATTCGGTGAAGGCGCCCGCTTCCTGTGCGGTCCATCCGCGACGTCCGAGGGCAGCGGCGAGCCGGTGGTAGAGATCGTCCTGCAAGCCGAACGCAATGATTGAAGGTTCGAGCGTCGTTGCCGGCAGTTCGCTCGAGTCCGAAGATGGTGAATCGAGGGCCGCTACCGTGATGCTTTCGATCGCGCGAAAGAACGCGTCGTACGCTTCCGAGCAAGCTGCCTCGTGCACCAGCGCGATGAGTACCGATCGTTCGGCGCCGTGTGAAAACGGAATTGCTAGTGCCTGGCGGCCCGAGCCAAAGGGATCGCCGATTCGCGCCGGTTGCATCTCGACGAACAGGCGGCGCAACGGCCAGCGCATCCACGAGCGTGCGGCCTCTCCGCTGCAGCCCCATGTAGCGGCAACGACGAAAGCCGCGCCTCCATAACCGCCGCGAAGCCACGTGACGCCGTCGAAGACGTCTGGGCACGCGATCAGTTCGTCAAAACACCTACTCAGCTCCGCCGGCCTTCTGGCGGCTGCGGCGATGGCGTTCAACAAACGCGAAAGATCTTCGATACGAGGGGCGCTCACGAACGGCGTCGTCGCAGACAGCCTCCGTTCTCGTGTAAGAAGGTGCCGAGTGCCATCGGTCCGATACGTCGGAACATTTCGCGCAAGGCGATCTCGACGATCGAGCTTTCGCTTACGCGATGCCGATCTGCGACGCCGTGCAGTTCCGTGCTAATATCGCCCGCTAGATTGACCGTGATCCGTTCGGCGTCGGCTGGATCTCCAACTTGCGCGGTAGGGCGTTTTGCCGTCCGCGCCCGGCTGATTTCGGAATGCATATCTATGCGCGTTCGCGTCAGGTATTTTCGGTCCTATGAGACTAAGAAGAGTTTGTCGAAAATCGTCGGAAAGCAGCTCGCAGACGTTGGGCTCGGCCCGGAGGTCGAGGCGAAGCTCGAGGGTTGGGTCGAGCGAATCTTTGCAACCGGCGAGCGGATGCGCGACGAAGTATATTACGTCGCTCCCGACGGAACGCTGGCGGTTTTATCAGCTCGTGTGGGGACCGGCGCGCGATGCCGGCGGGGCGTCGAGCTAATCGTTGGCGTGTCGCGCTTCACCACCGAACGTCGCAAGCTCGAAGAGCGTCTGGCCGGCTACAAAGCGCCATTGAATTCGCGCTAACAACGGAACGTACCCATGGTTTATGGTGCGGCACGTACCGATCGTCAACGTAAAAAGTACGATCGTTCGCTGGCTTGGAGCCGCGACCGACGTGCAGGACCAACACCTGGCACTAGACGCAGTCGAGCATCAGGTCGAGAACCGGACGCGCGAACGCGATTCGTTGTGCCGCCGGCTACTGGCGGCCGATGAAGGGCAGCGCCGATCGTTGGCTCGCGAGTTGCACGATCAACTGGGCCAACAAATGACGGGCGTGTCGATCGGATTGGATCGCGTGCAAAACCTGACCGAATTGAACGAACATCCCGGGGGCGGCGGCCTTGCACGAACGCGTGGGCGAACTACGCGATCTCACCACCGAAATGATCAAGGCCGTTCGCTGCGTTACGCTCGAGCTATGCGCGCCGAACTCGACGACATGGGCGTGCAGAGTGCGATTCAGACGTACGTTCGTGAGTGGGTCCGCGTACTGTCGAGACGTACAAAGCCCGAATCGCTGAAAGACTTGGACTGCGCGCGCGCTCCGAAATCGTCAGCTACGTCAACGCGTAGGGGCTGCTCAACTAACCGGGCAGAAAGCCTCGCGGCGCGCTTGCCCGAAGGTAAGCATCGATGCTCTCTTCTGCCGTAGCGTCGTTCACGATTTTGCTTGCCGTGGCGCTTGTGCTGTCGATTGCCGCGGAACGCTTGCGTTTGCCTCCGGCCGTGGTGCTGACAGGCGGCGGCGCGATCGCGGGCGCGCTCTGGCACCCGGCACTGCCCTTCGCATTCGGACCGGCCCTGCTCTTTGCGTTTCTACCGCCGCTGATCTTCGAGGCGGCTTGGACCATCGACGTTCGCGCATTGCGGCGGCACGTCGCCGCCATCGCATTTTTGGCCATCCCAGGAACCGTCGCTGGTGCCTTGACGGTCGCAGCGGTGTTGGTGTGGACCGGTCTGCTGCCGTGGTCTGCGGCGTTAATACTTGGAGCGATCGTCTGCGCAACCGATCCGGTCGCCGTAACCGCAATCTTTCGGCGCCTGAACGTACGTCCCGAGACACGCGCGATCGTCGAGGCCGAGTCGATCGGCAACGATGGCGTCGCGGTCGTGCTGTACGGGGTCGGTCTTACGCTGGCTGCCGGAGGTGGGATCGCGTGGTATCACGCGGTTGGGCACGGCACGATCGCAATCGTAATGGGAACGATCGTCGGCGCCATTTGCGCTGTTCCGTTATGGCTCGGACTGGCCGCAACGCAGGCGTCGGAATATGAGGTGGCAGGAACCGTCGCGCTGGCATTCGCGTCCTACCTGATCGCGACGGCATTCGGGTGGTCCGGAATCTTCGCAAGTGCGTCGGCCGCAATCGCCCTGCGCGTATTGTTGCGCGGGCGCCCGCATATGCAACATCTCGAGCGTGTCGCCGGCTTTTGGCACGCCGCCGCGTACATGACGAATGCCGTCGTGTTTCTTGCGACCGGGTTGTCGATCTCGCTGGTACGCATCGCGGACGCGCCAGTGCTGGCGATCGTCGTGCTGGCGACGATGGCGCTCGTCCGTGTCGTTCTCGCAATCGTTGCCGTGCGCGACCGCGGACAATCCGCGGTTGTCTTCGCCGCGGGCGTCCGCGGCGCGTTGCCGCTCGCGCTGGCGCTGGCCTTGCCCACAACGCTCGCGCATCGCGACAGTATTATCGACGCCGTGTTTGCGGCCGTGATCGTGACGCTCGTGCTACAAGGTGGAGTGTTACGCTTGGTACTAGCTCGCTTTGCTCGATGATTGGCGGGGAACTTCTCCGCGTCGCGTGTAGAGTTCGAACTCGATCGTTGCCGATTTCAGAAGGCAATGCTCGATAAGCCTGCCGATGCGCATGTCGTAGCGGGATCGTGCCCACGCATGGCGATCCTTCCATTCGGTCATGATCGCGATCGTCTTTCCGTCGACGCTAAGCAGCACCTGAGCGGCTAGAAATCCGTCCAAGCTAACTCGCTCGACGACAAAGATAGCGTTGATTTCTTCTAGCAGAGCGGGTACTTCGGTAGCCGAAGTCTTCATTTTGATAACCCCGATAACCGCCTGCTCGGTAATCGATGCGTCCTTGCCGTGCTCGGGAGGAGTAGTTGTCAACTCATCGGCTCCTTTCAGTTGCCCACCGTAGTGTCAACGCTGTTCGGGTGCCCTACTTCCGCGGCCTACGTCGGGGGACGATCCCCGCGGCATCCGCACCGCGTTGCGCAAAACGAAGCGGTACAAGGTACTAAAACGTCTTTCTCCCAACGTCATTCTTGTGACCGCGAATTCGTTGAAGAGTGCGCTCCTCGGCGCTCTGATGGGATATGTCGTAGCGGCGTTCGGCGCGATCGTCGGCCTCGCAGGACGAATGGCTTTTAACACACAGCGCCCGCCGCCGGTGTATCATTGTTACGTTTGGGAGTCACGCGTTGCGACGGCTCTAGTCGTGTATTTGCTGGCCGCGCCCTTAGCGGTAGCCTTTATTCAAGGAAGAGCGCGCGGCGCGACGATCGTCGTCGTCGGACTCCTTGCACTCGTTTTGGCGACGTTCGTAATGAGTTACACGAGAGTGCTTCCGTGCTCTCCACTGTGATCTCGCGCGGGCGACGTCTTAGAAGTGGGAACGCCGGATCGACTAAGAATGTGACGTCGCAGTAAGCGTTGAACCCCAAACCAAATTTCGTTTTCGTCTTGGAGGTACCGGAATGACCCGTCTGCGCACTCTAGTTGGTATCGTTTTATCCGCGACGATTCTCACCGCATGCGGCGGCTCTGGTGGGGCGTTGAACCCAGCCACGAACACCGTAGCGGCACAAACAGCGTCGCATCGCGCGTCTTCTTCGGGTTATCAGCAGCTTTACGCGTTTAAAGGAACTCCCGACGGCGCCAGCCCGTTGGCCGGACTGATCGCGGTGAAGGGCAAGCTCTATGGCACGACGCTCAACGGATCAAAAAATTACTGCTCCGCAAGCTGTAACAATGGATGCTATCTCGGGTGCGGCACCGTGTATTCCGTCAACGAGAGCGGAAGAGAGGACGTCGTCTATAACTTTCGCGGCAATCTCAACAGCGCAGAGGACGGTTCGTGGCCGTTCGGGCCGGTAACGAACGTCAAAGGCGTCATGTACGGCGTCACGTCGAGCAACGGCGCGAACTCAGCCGGAATGATCTTTAGTGTCACACCGAGTGGCAAAGAAACGAACCTCTATAGCTTTAAGGGCAGCACGGACGCCCAAGGTCCTGAGGGTGGTTTAACCTACGATGGCGGCGAGCTGTACGGCACGACCGTGTACGGCGGCGGGAGTGGCTGTGGCGGCGCGGGATGCGGAACGGTCTACGAAACGACCACAGCCGGTGCCGAGCGCGTCATCTACAGTTTCAAGGGCGGTACCGACGGCGAGCGCGATTATTCAAACGTCGTTGCGCTGCATGGGAAGCTCTATGGCACGACGCTCTTTGGTGGTTCGGGTTGCGGCTCGACCGGTTGCGGTACGGTGTACGAACTGACCAAAAACGGTAAGAAGAAGACTCTCCATACGTTTGCCGGGACCGCCGACGGAGCGTATCCGAACGGCCTCATCGCGGTAAAAGGCGTTCTCTATGGCACGACGGAAGGCGGCGGTCCGAAGAATTCCGGCGTGATCTTCTCGATCACGACGAAGGGCACCGAGAACGCACTCTACGCATTCACCGACATCCCCGACGGTAATCAACCGGACGCGGATTTGCTGTATTACAACGGCAAACTCTACGGAACGACGAACGGCGGCGGAACGGGCGGCTTCGGAACGGTGTTCGAAGAGCCAATCTCCGGAGGAAGTGACACGGTGCTCTATAGCTTTGCCGGCGGTAGCGATGGAAGTGGCCCACAGTCGCCGGTTGTCGATTTTCAGGGCGAGTTGTACGGCACGACGTATCTCGGTGGTGGAACGGGTTGCAGCGGCAGCGGCTGCGGCACAATTTTCAAAGTCAGTCCGTAGGTATTGCTAATGAAAAGGAGGGCGTCGCCGGTGGGCGGCGTCCTTCTTTGTGCCCCGGCGTTCGATCGCGTGCGTTCAAATCAACGCGATCCATTTCTTAACGATCTCGCCCTCGTTCTTGAGCTCTTCCATCAGCAACGCTTGAAGCAAATCGTGCTCGCGCTGCAGCTCGGCATTCTCGGCGGCGTCGAAATCGAAAGCGGCATGTTGCGCTGCAACCGGCGCTTGTTGGTCTGGCGTGAGGTCGTCGTCGGGAGATTTCGTCGCCGGCCGCGCGGCGGTCGAGACCGCGCGAACCGGCAGATTGGTCCGTTCATTCGGCGATCGACTGAATGAATTTCTTGGTGATGCTGTCCTCGGTCTTCCTCTTCTTGGCGACATAAGTTTGTTAGGGAGCTTCGCACAGGTCAAAAGTTCGTTCTGCCGCGACGGGACGGCATAGAAGCCGGCGACTCCGGGAGCGCCGCAATGGCCTTGGAGATGCGAGGCTGGTAAATCGACGCTCGACGCCCGCCAAAAATCGGCTAGCACGCGGAGTTCCGCGCCCGTAAGGAATGGCTACGCCGCTGGTAGACGCGGTTATATTAGCAAGGACGAGGCGATAGTGAATCGTCCGAGTCGATCGCGCCACCTGTCGCTTCCCAGCTTCGTTCTAGGAGCACGCCTGAGAGCTACGCATCGATTGAGTTTCAACAAAATCCAAGCCGCTCCAAAAGTGCAGCACCGAAACTGGATCTCTTCATTGACCTCAAGAAGCGCATGCTTGTATACTGCTAAGGCTAGGAAGGCCTGGGTTGCCCCAAGGACCGATTCAGCTCCAGGCCTCCACTCGGAGTAAAGGGAGAATAAGATCTATGAATTTTCGCATTGTCGCTACGATCGCGGCGTTTCTAATACTCGCAGGAAACACTCCATCGGCACTCGCGCAGAAGACCGCTGGGTCTAACGTCAATTCGCCCCAGCGGGCGCGGGATACCGCTGCTGCCAACAAACTAGCTAAAGACCCGCGATTTACGGCTCTTCTGAACAGCGGGCACGCCGATGCAGCCAAGAAGATGCTCGTAGCGAACGGCGCATCCCCAAACCTCATAGTCGGAATTCAAAGACCAAAGTTTGCCTGGTCATCTGGTGGCCCGTCGTCTGACGTTATTCCCAATTACACTTGTAGTCAGTGGGCGCAGGTTTGGTACTACATAGATGGACATTGGTGCTTAGGTTGGGGATGCCTCGGAGTGTTTACGCAACTCGACAACGCCTCTCAATAAACCGGGCAATCCCTTTTTCAAAACGCTGAGTTAAAGCTTGGGACCCCGAGGGTTTGCCGATCTTTAACTCAGCTAGCGCCTTTTACGCGGCTTTCCGCTCCCTAACGAACCGCAGCGCTTTCTTCGGGACTCGCGCTTATCCTGAACATCAGTTAGAGTGCAGTCCGCTATCATTCTGCGGGCATCCGCGAGATCGTCTTCAATCAACCGTGCGGCTTCGTCGTGTGCCACGAAGCTTCGCGGGTCGTCGGCCTTGCGTTGCGTCACGGTCGACGTTTGCGGACTCACCACTAGTGCGCATCCGGTCGCTGCCTGGGACCAAATGGAGGGCCGGATGTGCCTAGTATGTACTTCACCTTCATCGCGCTCTGTGATTTGCCGTGGAAATGTATCGTCAACTAGTCAGCGAGAAGATTGGGCTTTGTGGCGGAGCAAGCTCGCTGCAAGCCTCAGATCAACGCGATCCATTTCTTAACGATCTCGTCCTCGTTCTTGAGCTCTTCCATCAGCAACGCTTGAAGCACATCGTGCTCGCGCTGCAGCTCGGCATTCTCGGCGGCGTCGAAATCGAAAGCGGCATGTTGGGCGGCAACCTGCGCTTGTTGGTCTGGCGTGAGGTCGTCGTCGGGAGATTTCGTCGCCGGCCGCGCGGCGGTTGAGACCGCGCGAACCGGCAGAATTGGTCCGTTCATTCAGTGATCGACTGAATGAAATTTCTTGGTGATACGGACCACTCTCAAGAAAATCGTTTTCCATTCCGAAGATACATAGGAGCTCAAGATTCTTCTCCTTAAGTGGATTATTTAGAATGGCTCGTTGGACGATTCGTGCGCTTGCGGCTATCGCAGCCTTCGGTGTTTCGATCGTATCCGTACTAGGCGGTTTCGCGTTTCGTTTTGCTCTCCAGACTCGATGGCCTATAGAGCCGTATCGGTGTTACGATTGGGTTCCGATTGTAGATAAGATACTCGTTGCGTATGTGATTGTTACGCCACTCGTGGCAGCAAGCGTTTGGGAAAAGAGGCGAACTCTGTCGCTCGTGGCCATCGGCATCGGGGCCTTTATTCTGGCGACCTTTGCCTGGAGTTTCACGAGCACGACATTTTGTGCGCCTCTTTGAACGCCGTTACTCGGTTATGCTTTGTATGAATTTCTTGGTGATGCTGTCGTCGGCTTTGCGTTGGGTCATGTCGACGTTGCGAAGCGTATCGATCTCGCGCATGTTTTCGCTGCGTTCGTCCATCATCTGGTCGAACACTTCACTCTGCATCTGCAACTGTTCTTGGTTCTGCACTTCCGACGCATAGATGCCGAGCTGAAACTGCTCGTCTTGCGCGTTGAGCCCGTTCATCGCGCTGTTCTCGAGATTGCCCGATGCGCCATTACCAACGGCACTGCCGATCGCGTTGCCCAGCAAGCTCGAGCCGACCCCTTCGAGGATCGGAAGTAGAAAAGCCATGTCGTCTCTCCTTGATTCGGGTGTTAGCCGTTGTCGTCGTCATCGAACAGACTGCTATAATCGGTCATCTGGCGATGGTAGCTTTGCGGCGGCTGAGGCGGTGTCGGTGGTTGCATCGAACCCGTGCCCGACGAAGCCATGCTCTCGAGGGCCTGAAGTAATTCGGCGAGTCCGGCGGGTTCGCCCGACGCGTTGATTCCGGGCGATTGCGGAGACGGATCGTTCGGTCCGTCGGGCCCGGCGCCTGGCGTTCCGGGTGGCGCAGCCCCCGACGTTCCGGTCAGCCGTCGGTAATGCTCGATCACCGAATCGGCATAGCCGAGATTTTGGCCGTCGCCCCATTGTGTTCGCGTTCCCGTCGCATCCGGATCTCCCGCGTTATACGCCGAGAGCGCTTCGTGCACGTTCCCGCCGTATCGCTTGAGCAAGCCGGAGATCATGCCGGCTGCATAGTCGGCATTGTCCTGTGGATCCATCGCTTCCGGCGTTTTGGCGAAGTCGTGCCAGCGGTCGTCGATCTGAAAGACGCCGCGGCCGTGGCCGCCGTCTCCGACGATATTGCGTCCGGCGTTGCTGCCGGGCCCACCGGTTTCTTGCGCCGCAACGGCGGCGAGCAGTTCCGGATTCAGCCCGTGTTTACGTGCGGCACCCGCGATCTGTGTCGCGTACCGAACGCCTTCGGATGCGAGCCGCGATGAAGTCGATTCGATCGTCATGTCGCTCGTCTATCCCACCGCACCGGAAACGCGAAAGGGCGCTACTGTTCGGCGTCCTCGAACTCGACCAGCATCTTGCGCAGGAGGCGGACCAGCGTTTTGCGATCGCCCATAGTGAGGCCCGGCAACAGTTCTTCGCCCATTGCGTCGCGCGCCTCGATTGCCCGTACTGCAAGCTTTCGCCCTTTGGCCGTAATCGAAAGTAGAATGGCTCGCCGGTCTTTCGTGTCGTGGCGCCGTTCGATCAGCCCGGCCGCTTCGAGGCGGTCGAGCCGGTTGGTCATCGCCCCGGTGGAGCACAGCAGTTGCGAAGCCACACCGGTCGGGCTCTGCGGTAAATCGCTTCCGGTCGCGAGGATCATGAGCACCTCGGCCTCGCCTTGCTTGACGCCGAGATCGGAAAACATCCGGTCGAGCCGCTCGTCGGTGAACGCGACCACGCGATGGAGCCGCGACACGACCTCGATGACGCTCGTCTCGGTCATGCGAATGCCGGACTGTCCGAGCGTACGTTCCACGTGGTCTGATTTCACCGTCTAAAAGTAAAGCACGCGCCGTTCGTTGTCAAGAAACTTCGACCTGAGATAGCTTGACATCAAACTATATGAGGTTGTAATATGTTTTTACGTCAAACATTTTGACGTCAAACAGGAGTGAACGTAACCAAGATGATCGATCTTACGGGCAAAGTGGCCCTGGTAACCGGCGCCTCGAAAGGCATCGGCGCCGGAATAGCGCGAGGCTTAGCCGCAGCCGGAGCTGCCGTGGCCGTGAACTATTCGAGCGACCAAAAAGGAGCGCAGGCGACGGTTTCGGCAATCGAAACGACCGGCGGTCGCGCCATCGCCGTGCAAGGCGACGTTTCCCGAAGCGCCGATGTGCGCAGCATGTTCGAAGCGGTGAAAAGCCAGTTGGGCGCCCTCGATGTCCTGGTCAACAACGCCGGCGTATTCGCGTTCGGTCCGTTGGAAGACGTGAGCGAAGAAGATTTTCACCGCCAGTTTGATACCAACGTATTGGGTCCGATCCTGACCAGCCGCGAAGCCCTGAAATATTTTCCGGCTTCGGGCGGCAGTATCGTCAACGTCAGTTCCATCGTCAGCGAAAATCCGCAGCCGCAGTCCGTCGTTTACGCGTCCAGCAAAGGCGCAGTCGACGCGCTCACATCGGTACTTTCTAAGGAACTCGGCGAGCGCAAGATTCGTGTGAATACGGTTGCGCCCGGCGTAACGAATACGGAAGGCGTTCGAACCGCGGGCATCAAGGATAGCCCGTTCGAAACCGCGATGGTCGGAATGACCCCGCTCGGACGTATCGGAACGCCGGAAGACATCGCCCCGGTGGTCGTTTTCTTAGCGTCGGATCAAGCCGCGTGGCTGACCGGCGAACGCATCAGCGCTTCGGGCGGCCTGCACTAGCTCACGGGAGGGTGCGCGACAAGGCCGAAGCGTAGCGGCAACGCGCGACAATCTCATGAGGAGCAAAACGATTGATGCGTAGCAAGACCGTGACCGCCGGGGCGCTGTGCCTCGTTGCATTACTCACCGCCTGCGGCGGCGGGAAAAGCAGCAAACCCGACCAGATGACGACGTACGACAACGAGAGTGCAGCGACATCGCATTGCCACAGCGATAAGGTCGTTTGGATTAATCTGCCAACCGGCGTGTATCACTACAAGGGCGAGACGTGGTACGGCCACACCAAACACGGCGCCTACGCCTGCGAAAAGGAAGCCGTCGCCGCCGGCGACCACGCCGCCAAAGCCAACTAGTAGTCGAGACCCGCGAACCAGTCGCCGCGCCCGGCCGGCGTGAGATCGAGCATGTTGTAGACCGGCGTCAGTAGGTCGATACCGCGCTGATTGTTATCGTCGGCCAAGTGCGGATGGCAAGTGTAGAAATGTCGAACCGTTCCATGCGGATCGCGCGAGAACACCGACATCGTGGAATCTTGCGCGCCATCGGCGTCTTCGCTGGCCATGTCGTATTTGAACCTGCTGTCGCCGCAACTTAACAGCCGTAAATTCTTCCAACCGCGTACACGCGCGTACGCACGCAACGCGGCCGGGTCGGCCGCCGCCGCAATCGCGAAATCCACGTTTTGCGCCAGATGCCTCGCCACGCCGTTGTAACCGTCGATCCACATCGTGCACATCGGACACGGCTCCGTTTGCTTTTTCCCGTACATCAACTGATAAATGACCAACGCTCGGCCGGGAGCGCTAAATAGCTCGCTCAGCCGAACCGAACGAACCGGCTCGTCACCCGCCGACAAATCGGACGGCCCTTCCCAAAACTCGTAGTCTTGCATCGGAGCGCCCTTGGGTAACTGCCGTCGCAGTTCGGCGACTCGCTCGCGCTGCCGCATTTCCTCGATCTCGGCTAGTCGCAACGCCTCGCGACGTTCGATATAGTCGGCAGGCTCGTTGGTCAGATTCGTTTGACGCATGGAGTCTCCGTACCCCAAAAGGTCGGCGACTATTAGCCGGCCGCAACTCGCTCATCTCTGCAAAGCAGCGTACGGGGAGTGCCTGGGAGAAGCCGGGGCAGATGCAACGCCCGGCCGTCGCGCGCGCGCTCATAGCAGGTCTCTGTGCCACGCTCATTGGCGTCGGTTTTGCGCGCTTTGCGTATACGCCGCTGTTGCCGCCATTGATCGCGCAGCACTGGTTTCCCGAAGCGGCCGTGGTTTTTCTGAGCGCCGCAAATCTGGCTGGATATTTGCTGGGTGCTCTCGGCGGACGGTGGATGGCGGCCCGCTCATCAAACGTCGCCGTTCTTCGAACCATGCAACTGCTCGTTGCGGCGGCGTTCATCGCGTGCGCGTTTCCGCTTTCGATTGATTGGTTTTTCGCATGGCGTTTGTTGTCGGGCATCGCCGGCGGCGCGATCGTGGTGCTCGTTGCCGCGGCGATACTGCCCAGCGTTCCAAAAGAACGCGAGGGCGCGGCCAGCGGCGCGATTTTCTTAGGCGTCGGCGTCGGCATCGCGGCGTCCGGAACGCTCGTGCCCGCGCTCTTGGCTCACGTGGGGCTGACGGGCACGTGGATCGGACTGGGCGTCGTTTCGTTGGCGCTGACACTCGCTAACTGGACGGCCTGGCCGGAGGCGTCGCACAGACCGCAACTCCAAGTCACGCTAAAAAACGCACCCGAACGCGCAGCGCGCGGATACGGATCGACGCTGCTGGACGTGGTGTATGGATGCATGGCCGTTGGGCTAGTACCGCCGATGCTGTTTTTCGTCGATTTCGTCGCACGCGGCTTGCGCGATGGTACGGGTGCTGCGTCGCTGCTATGGATCGTCTACGGCGTCGGATCGATGTGCGGGCCGTTGGCATACGGCTGGCTGACCGATCGGTTCGGCGCAACGCGAGCTATTCGCTGCGCGTTACTATTGCAGATCGTCGCACTCGCCGCGCTGAGCGTATCGTCGAACGTGGCGGTTCTCAGCGTCGTGGCGTTCGTAGTCGGAAGTTTCCCGCCGGGCATCGTCCCGCTTACACTGGGTTGGTTACGCGAGATCTATCCCAACGATGCGCCGCGCCAGAACGCGAAATGGAGCCGGGCGACGGTCGTATTCGCGGCCTCGCAGGCGGTAGCCGCATATGCCTACTCGGCGATATTCGTGAATTCCGCACGCGACTACCGGCTGTTATTTGTGATCGCGACCGCAGCGATTGTTGTCGCTGCCGCACTCGAACTGTTCGTTCCGTTTGCGCTGCAGAAGAAGAGATCACGTGAACGGTCGGCTTAACGCTATGGCAGCTGACGACGTGCCGACCCTTGCGTGGCCGGAGCGATCGAGTGCGTTAGCTACTCAAGCCACCGCTCCAAGCCGTCGACTGCCCAAATATTTTCATCCTGGAGAGAAACGCTCGCGGCGCCTGACGATCGTCGTCCGGTCGTGACGCTGGTTGGCCTACGGTTCGAAGTCCGCGGTAAATAGGTACTCACCCACGATCGGCGTGCATAAGAACTGCGCCGCGATGTAGGACGACCGATTAGCCGCATCGAGTGCCAGCGCGTCCGCATAGTCGACTCCGCTCTTTTTATACACGAACGATTTCGCCAGCGACCCATCCGAGTTGATATAAATCGCAATCTTCACCTGGAGCGTCTTGCCCGTCTGGATGCCGCGTGGCGACTCCGCGCGCATTACCGTCGCCGCCCTGTACACTTTGCCGCAAGTCAGGGTCGGCAACTTTTGACGAAACGAGGCCGCAAATGTCGGCGTCATCTTGATGTCGGCGGGGGCGTTTTGACCGATGCCCTTCTCGAAGTGATTTGCTTCCGTCGGGCAATTTACGACGGTGCCGCCATCGAGCTGGTATGAGTCCACATAGGCATATCGGATTTGCATCGCATTGGGTAACGCGATCAGAAACTGCGTCGAATGGCGCAGGTAGTCGGCGTCGCCGCTTAACGGCTGCGTCGAAATCGACGCTTCGTACGCGTCGGTGTCGGACAGCAAGATGACGTGCGCGGAAACGCCGGTACTGTGAGCATACAGCCTTCCGAGGAGATAACTTGTTGGCCCGTCGTCGATGCCCCGATTGCGCGCCACGTCCCAGTAATCGTAGTCGGCGGCTACGCTGCAAAAAGGATCTACCCAATAGGGCGGGTCAGGCGAAGGGCTTGGCGATGGCGTCACCGTCTGCGCGCCGGCGCAGAGCGGCGCGCATAAGGCAAAAAAGAAGCAGATGGAAGCGATAAGCCGCCGCATACAGGTCGCTCTTCTTGCATGAGGGCCGATAGCCCCGCGACGACCGAAGCTTACTATTTGTCGGTCAAATTGATGCCGGGGTCCGTCGGCGTTTCTTCACCGTGGGCGTGATGGTGCTCGAATCGTGCCCGTGTTCGCGCCGGTGCCGCGTTCCGTCTAAGTGTATGCTCGTGCGAATGTTCGTGACGTGTTCGGCATTTTCGCTCATAGACGTCGCGTTCGACCCGGCAAAATGCCGACCGACGCCCGCTAGCCGGTAAGTCCCCGGTTCGTGTCGTACCTGACACGGGAGGGAGCTTCGCACGATGTTTGAGAGGTGGCGCGCGCTTCTATGGCGCGGCTGCGAGTCAATTCGCCCGATCGGTGTTGTCGCCACGTTGCTGTTCGCGAGCTCGTTCGCGGCGTCGCCGGCGTACGCTCAAAGCGTTCACTATGGGGATGGTCCACCGCCCGGCGTCGATCCGTTTTGCGGTGTGTCGCTTTCCATGGCCGGTTGGGACGTTAAGAGCAACGCCGAGAGCGCCACGAGCGATCGCCTACTGGCCACGCTCTTCACGCAAGGAAAGAAGCTGTCGGCGCGACTGGTGTTGATGACCGCAACCGAGGCATTTTCGGTGCACGTCCTTCCGCTCATGACGTTCAAACTTGTCAGTGAAAACGGCACGTCCCAATTTCTTATCGCGTTACCCAAAGCCGTGGAAGTCAAAAACGCATATATCGAATCCTATTCCGCGGACGGCGCTCCAGAAGTGCAATGCGCGATAGAACCTTTTAAACTTGGACAGTTCGACTATGCGACGGTCGGCCTAAACCGGCCCTCTCCCGCGTTGTTGAATCACTATATAACGTTTCCGGCGACCCTCAAAGAAAAGCTTCCGGTCACGAATTGCGGCGCGCCGGATCGCGACGCGATCGTAACGCACGCGGTACAGCCCGATGGAATCGAGAACCTGGATAAGATGCGAACCGCCATCGTCGCAGTATACGTCGACGCGACCGGCCAAATTGCTAAGACCTATCTTACGCGATCGAGCGGTATCGATGTTACCGACGAGCAGGCCCAAGCCGCCGCGATACGGTCGACCTACCAGCCCGCGCTCATACATTGCATGCCGGTTAACGCCGCATATCTTTTCACCGTTGAATTCGACAAGTAGCGTGCATGCTGTGAGGACCAAACTTGGTACGCTGGCGCTGGCCGGCGCTTTCTTTTGCGCGAGCGGTTTTGTCGCTGACGCCCAGGCGACCCCGCCGGTCGAGGTGGTCGCCGATCCATCCGCTCGAGATCCATTCTGTTCTGTAGACGTCGAAGCGGCCGTCACGTCGCCGACAACGCTCGTTGCACATCTGCGGGCCGACGGTGCGTCGGCAGGCGCGCATCTCGTCGTCTTCTCCGCGACCGACGCGTACGGAGTCGATGTTCCCGCGTTGGCGCTTTCCGGGCCGCGAAGCATCAAGAACACCGCACCGGTCGAAATAACATTCCCGAAACCGATCGAGGCGAAGTTTATCTACGTCGATTCATACCGCCTCGACGGCGGCGCCGAAACAGCCTGCGCCACCGAGCCGCGCGAGTTCCAAACCAAGACTCCCGCGAATCCCGCAGTTCCTCCGCAGCCGGCAGGTGCGACGTTGCATCTTGCTGCGAAGTTCGTCCAGGCGCTGCCGGCGGTGACCTGTGGAAGCCTCAGCGACGCCGCAACGATCCAGAAGGCGGTTTCGCCGGATTTTCCGAGGGGTCCCGGTATCGCTAGCGGCGAGGGCTCGGTTCGAGTCATCGTGTACGTCGATGCGAGTGGCCGTGCCGCCAAGGCGTACGTGCTGTCATCGACGGCTTCGAAAGCCGAAGAAAACGTGACGAAGGACGCCGCACTGCAATCCACGTACGCGCCGGCGCGCTTCTATTGCGCGCCCGTGCCGGGAACGTACGTGTTCAAAGCAGACTTTGCGCGCGTATACCCGCACTAGTCCCATACGGACTTCGGACTAAGTCTAGTCCACTCGTTCACCTTCTTGATGAGGCAAAATTCGCACCGATCACCCTTGCGGGCCAGCCCTATCGCTCGTTCGGCGCACCTTTTGGGCGCCGAGAAACGGTCCGCTTGTGGATAATTGCGCCCAAGCCGCTAGATCGGCTGAATTCGGCGGGCTTCACCACTGCCGAATTGTGAACCAGTGGACTAAGTCTAGTCCGAATTCCATACAGTCGGATTTCCATGTGTCCCGCAACTCAAGGGCCCCGCTCAAGGCCGCGCGAGCGCGCGTCGGCCCGCGCCCCAGCAGAGCGGTTTGACAACAACGCCACCACACCCTAAAATGAGCGATTGTAGGCTCCGCTGCCGGCGGGGCCTTTCATACTGCATATGGCACGTCCGCACACCGTCGATATCCAGGGAATCCTCTCGGGCGCAGGTCAGGTCCTGACGCTCCACGAGCACGTCCCCCTCGAGTCGTTCGAAGGAATCAAGTTTCCCGAGCCGGCCCGGATCGATCTCGAAATGAAGTGCGCCGACCGTATCCTGATGGTCGAGGGTCAGATTCAAGCAACCGCCGAGGGCGACTGCGACGCCTGTCTCGAGCACGTCGAGCGGCAACTGCTAGTAGAGGTAGACGAGCGGCTCGACCCGCAGATCGATCGCAAAGCCGACCCGTTCGGCGAGGGCAACGTCCTCATCGACGGCAAGCTCGATATCGCGGATCTCGCGCGGCAGGTCGTCCTGACCGTTCTGCCGATGGGTCTGCGATGCACGGATGACTGCAAGGGGCTGTGCGGCTCCTGCGGCGCGAATTTAAACGCCGGCCAGTGCGCCTGCAACATCGACAACGACAACGACAACGGAGAAGACGGAGACTAACGTGGCAAACCCAAAATGGAAAACGCCGCGCAGTAAAACGCGCAGCCGCCGAGCGGCCAACTGGAAACTGGAACCCGTCACGACGGTCCAGTGCCCGCAGTGTCACGAGCCCAAGCGGCCGCATTTCGCGTGCGGCAAATGCGGCACGTACGCCGGTCGCCAAGTCATGGAAATCAAAGACGAGCACACTCACGCCGCAGCGGCACCAGATCAGCCCTAGCGGAGGGTGCGCGTAGGCGTCGTTTTCCCGGGCCAAGGTTCGCAGTCAGTCGGCATGGGCGCCGACGTTGCGGTCCAGTCGACCGGCGCGCAAAATGTGTTCGACCGCGCCTCGAGCGTGCTCGGCTACGACCTACTCGCGCTCCAGATCGCCGGCCCGGATGAAAAACTTCGCGAAACGCAATTCAGCCAGCCGGCCATTTTCGCGACCAACCTCGCACTCTACGAGGCGGTCGGAAGCGGGATACAACCAGCAGTCAGCGCCGGCCATTCGTTCGGTGAGATCTGCAGTCTGGTTATCGCCAAGAGCATCGGCTTCGAAGACGCGGTAAGAATAGTCGACGAAAGAGCCAAGGCCATGCAGGATGCCGCCGAACTCGCGCCCGGCGCGATGTCGGCCGTTCTCGGCCTCGACGCCGCCGTCATCGAGCGCGTCGCAGCAGAAACCCGCAGCAGCGGAGCGGGAAGAGTCGCCCTCGCCAATTTTAATGCCCCCTCGCAAATCGTCATCAGCGGCGACCTCAAAGCGGTCCAGCAAGCCGGCGACGCAATGCTCGAAGCAGGGGCCAAACGCGTGGTAACCCTCAACGTCTCCGGCGCCTGGCACAGCGAGCTGATGCGCCCCGCCGTCGAACGCTTCGCTCGCGAAGTGGCCAACGCGAATTTCAAAGTCCCGGAGTTCGACGTGATCTCCAACGTCGATGCGCAGCCCTACCGAGACATCTCAACGATCCGCGAACGGCTAGTGGAGTCGATCGTCTCGCAGGTACGGTGGCACGACACGGCCGCGCGCCTCCTCACCTACGATCTCGACCTGGTCGTCGAGTTCGGCGCTAACGGGGTACTGGGACCGCTCATGAAGCGCATGCCGGACGCGCCCGAGGTCACCACCGTCAGCGATTTCAACGGCGTCGAAAAGTTACGTCAAAGACTAGCGAAAGCGCCCGCATGACCGCCGACATGACCCTCGACTCGAGCCTCCACGGTAAGGTTGCCTTAGTCACCGGAGCCAGCCGGGGCATCGGAAGAGCCATCGCGATAGAATTCGCCCGTCACGGAGCAGACCTAGCGCTCGTTGGACGCGATGTAAGCGCGCTGGAAGAAACGGCCGCTCACTGCGCAGCCGCCCGGACGGGCACGTCGGCACTCGTGATACCGTGCGACGTTGCTAATCGCCAGGCGGTAGATGAGGCGGTCGCGGGCTCCCTCAACCGCTTCGGCCGCCTCGATTGCGCTGTTGCCAACGCGGGCCAGTCCATAGACGGGCTCCTCATCCGATTGCGCGACGAGGCGTTGGACCGCCTGCTCGACGTCAACCTGAAATCCGCGTTCTATCTAACCGCCGCCGTCGCGAAACCGATGATGAAGGCGCGCTCGGGATCGATCGTGCTCGTCAGCAGCGTCGTCGGTGCGTTCGGAAACGCCGGTCAAAGCATGTACGCCGCTTCGAAAGCCGGCCTGCTTGGCTTGTGTAAATCCGCCGCGAAGGAGTTGGGTTCGAGGAATATAAGAGTCAACGCCGTCGCGCCGGGCCTCATCGAGACCGCCATGACCGAAAAGATGCCCGAAGCCGCGCGCGGAGTGTTGACGAATCAAGCCGCGTTGGGGCGAACGGGAACGCCGGAGGACGTAAGCGGTCCGGTTGTGTTCCTCTGCTCGCAAGCAGCTGCTTACATTACGGGGCAAACCCTCGTCATCGACGGCGGGGTGTTCATGTGAATTCGTACACGCGTACGCGCACTTATTAAGGAGAAGCAATGGCCACGACCTTCGATCGAGTCAAGAAGATCATCGTCGAGCAGCTCGGTGTCGATGAATCGGAAGTGACGCCGGAAGCGTCGATCACCGACGATCTTGGCGCCGACTCCCTCGACCAAGTGGAGTTGGTGATGGCGTTCGAGACCGAGTTCAACATCGATATTCCCGACGAGGAAGCCGAAAAAATCAAGACCGTCGGCGACGCCGTCAAACGCGTCGATGAAGCCAACGCGAGCGGCGGCGGCGGTACCACGACCTAATTGTTCGATCAACTCAGCGAACGCTTGAGCGCGGTTTTCGCGCGCTTGAGCGGTCGCGGGAAACTCAGCGAAAGCGACGTTAACGAAGCGCTGCGCGAGGTCCGCGTAGCGCTCCTCGAGGCCGACGTTTCTTTGGCCGCAGCCAAGGCATTCGTCGCTCGTATCAAAGAGCAGGCCATCGGCGCGCAAGTGCTCGATTCGCTCACGCCGGCGCAGACGATCGTCAAAATCGTCTACGACGAACTGGTCGCCATGCTCGGCGGCGCGCAAGCCCGTCTGCAATTCTCCGACGCACCACCCTCGGTGATCATGCTCGTCGGGCTGCAAGGCTCGGGCAAAACCACACAAGCCGGCAAACTCGCGTTGCGACTCAAAGAACAAGGCCGTCGCACGCTGTTGGTTGCCGCCGACGTTTACCGTCCGGCCGCCATCGACCAGTTGCAAACCCTCGGCCGCCAATTGGATCTGCCGGTCTTCGAACGCGGCACCAGCGATCCGGTCAAGATCGCGCGCGACGGCGTGGCCGAAGCCAAACGCCTCGGCATCTCGACCGTCATCATCGACACCGCCGGCCGCCTGCAAATCGACGACGATCTGATGCGCGAACTCGAGCGCATCAAAGCCGCCATTCAACCCAAAGAAATCTTGCTGGTCGTCGATGCGATGACTGGACAAGAAGCCACCACGGTGGCGCGCGGCTTCAACGAGCGGCTCGGCATCACCGGCGTGATGCTTACCAAAATGGATGGCGACACGCGCGGCGGCGCGGCGCTCTCGATCCATGCCGATACCGGCGCGCCGATTAAATTCGTCGGCGTCGGGGAAAAACTCAACGCGCTCGAACCGTTCTATCCGGATCGGTTAGCGCAGCGCATCTTGGGCATGGGCGACATGCTCACGCTCATCGAGAAGACGCAGTCGCTCTACACCGCCGAGCAAACCAAAGAGCTCGAAGAAAAGCTGCTCAAACAGAGTTTCACGCTCGACGATTTTCTCGACCAGATGCGTCAGATGCGCAAACTCGGCTCGATGACCGACCTGTTGAAGATGATTCCCGGCCTCTCCGGGCGGTTGCCCAAAGATTTCCAGATCCCCGAAAAAGATCTGGCTCGCATCGAAGCGATCATCTGCTCGATGACGCGACGGGAACGCCGCAACCCCGACCTGCTCAACGGCTCGCGCCGCAAGCGCATCGCGTTTGGCTCGGGCACGCAAGTGTCCGACGTCAACCGGCTCGTCAAGCAGTTCGAACAGTCCCGCCTAATGATGAAACAGCTTGGCGGCGGACGCAATAAGAAGCGTATGCCGCGTTTGCCCGCATTCAAATGAAAGTAACGCTATGGTAAAAATCCGACTCCGGCGCATGGGCGCCAAAAAACAGCCGACGTATCGGTTCGTCGTAGCCGACGCACGTGCGCCGCGCGACGGACGCTTTATCGAAATCCTCGGCCATTACAATCCGCGCACCGAACCGCGCACCATCGAAGTCGACGAAGTCAAAGCCAAAGAATGGTTGTCGAAGGGCGCCGTACCGTCCGAGACCGTGCGCCGCTTGTTTTCCGAGCGCGGCATCATGGAACGCGGACCGATTCGCGAATTCAAGCGCGCTCCCAAGAACGCTAAAGGCGCAGCATAATGAGCGCGTTCGACGACGAATTCGGACTCTTCGGCGAAGAGACCGAAGAGGCCGAGCGACGCCCTACCCTGGGCGCGCGCACGATCGGCGGCGCGAACGAAACGATCATCGACGAAATCGAACTCGACGAGCCACGCCGGTCGGCGCCCACCGCCGATCGCGCGCCGCGATCCGATGCGCAACCGCGTTTCGAGGGCACGCCCGCGGGTGCGGGTGCGCCGCGCAACGACGGTCCGCCGCGACCCGAAGGCGGCGGCGGATATGGACAGCGCAACGATCGCCGTCGTCGCGACGACCGCCCCTCGTACGGCGACCGGCCGCAACGGCGTCGTAACGCCGATCCGCAAGATCCGTGGGCGGGACATCGCCGCGCTTCCGTCATGCTGGATTTTCTGGCGAAGAAACTCGTTACCGAACCCGAGAAGGTCGCGGTCGAGTTGTTCCTAGACGAAGCGCAACAGCCGGTGATCGAGTTAGTAGTCGCTCCCGACGATCTCGGCAAAGTCATCGGCCGCAACGGGCGCGTCGCGCATGCATTGCGCACGTTGGTTCGTGCGACCGCCGAGAGCCGCGTGTCGGTCGATATCATGAATACGGAAGAAGCCGGCGACGACGCCGCGGATGATGCCAAGGAAGAATGACGTGCCGGTGGCCCGGATTGCCGGGCCGTTCGGCGTTCGTGGCGAGGTAAAGTGCGATCCGACCGATGCGGGTCGCACGCTCGTTTTAGCCGGTGCCGAGTTTTACTGGGAAGGCGCCAGCATCAAACTCACGTCGGTACGTCCGCATAAAGGACGGCTGCTAGTTCGCATTGAGGGCGTCGACGACGCCGATACCGCCGAACGTTTCCGCGGCGCCATGCTCTACACATCGCGCGATCGCGTCGACGTCGAACCGGGCGAATATCTCGACACCGATCTCGCCGGCTGCGACGTGATCGATGCCGCCGATGGCCGCAGCTATGGAACCGTCGATTCGATCGCGCATTATCCCGCCAGCGACATGTTGATCGTGAGCGGCGTGATGGTGCCGATGGTCTCGGAGTTTATCCGCGACGTCGACATCCCAGCCAAACGCATAACGATCTCGCCGCCCGCGGAGTTATTTCCCGAGGTCTAGGTCCGCGATGACCGAGTTTCAAAAACTGTGGGCCGGCCAAACCGTGAGCCTGCTCGGATCGGCCCTAACGAGCTTTGCTTTGCCGACGCTCGCCGTGCTCGTTCTGCACGCGACCGCGCCGCAAGTCGGCGCGATTGCAGCGCTGCAGATGCTTCCGTTTCCGGTGCTGGGGATGTTCGTAGGCGTTTTAGCCGATCGTTATTCACGCCGCAGGATGATGCTGATCTCGGATTGGGTGCGTTTTTTCGTGCTGGCGGCGATCCCGATTGCCGCCCTCTATGGACACCTGACGCTTCCAGTGATCTATGTGGTCGCCCTAGTGAGTGGCACGGCATCGGTCTTTTTCGGCGTTGCGTATCCATCGTATCTTCCCGTCATCGTCCCGGCAGACGAACTGACCGACGCCAATGCCAAGCTAGAATTTTCGAACTCGGGATCGCAGATGGCGGGAAACGCATTGGGGGGTATACTCGTGCAGTGGCTCGGGGCTGCCGTTGCCATCGGCGTGGACGCGTTTTCGTATCTCGTGTCGGCGCTGAGCCTAAGCATGATACGCAAGCGAGAACCCGCGCACGAGGGACCGAGGCTGACCGGGCAACAGTGCCTCCGCGAGATCGGCGAAGGAATACGTTTCGTGGTGGCATCGCCGGATCTGCGATGGGTGGCGCTAACGACTGCAACCGTCAACTTCGGCATCGGGATCGTCAACGCCGTCATATTGATCTACGCCTATCGTATTCTGCGGCTGCAACCCGGTTGGCTCGGAATAGCGTTCGGCGTTGCGGAAATCGGCTTCGTCGGAGCGTTGTTCGCAGCTCGCCTACGAGCGCGCTTCGGCTTGCGCCGCGTCCTCATCGGCGCAATCTTGTTCGGAGCGGTCGGTAGCGGCGTAAATCTACTTGCGCCCTTCGGCCTTCCATACGTCGTGCTCGGCGTAGCGACGGCGGCATCGGCCATTACTGTTCCAATCTACAATATCAATCAGGTCAGTTACCGCCAGGCGCTCACGGATATGCGTATGCAAGGCCGCGTCAATGCGACGATACGCACGTTCGTGTTGGGCACCTTGCCGCTCGGCTCGCTCGTCGGTGGTTATCTCGGCGGCGCAGCCGGCGTCACTCAGACGATCGTTATCGGCACGGTGTTGTTGGGCGCGTCGGCGTTGTGGCTGCTTCCGTTCCGCGAACGCGCCCTATCGACTACGGCACCTAGTACATCGCCGGCGGACTAACGGCCACCGACGACACCGTCAGCAAGCCGTTGAAGGTCGTCGTTTGCAGCACGCCCTTCGGATAGCTATACACGTTGACGGTGCCTTGCGAAAGGCTCGCGACGTACAGAAGCGTCTGTTTCTTGTTCAGGACGAACTTGAACGGAATCCCGCTCGGATTGGCGATCGAGCTCGTTGGGTGCGTCGCGCCGGCGGGGAAAATATTGATAACGTGATTCGACTGATCGCCGAGCAACAGATTTCCACTCGCGTCGATCTTTGCGTCGCTCGCCATCCCCTCTGCAATGCCGAGATCTTCGCCGTTCACCAAACCGCGCGAATACTTCTCGACGCGGCCGGAATAGCCGCCGTTATTATAGGCGGCATACACGTTCTGTTTGGCGTCGATGCCGAAGCCTTCCGGCCCCGGCAATGTTACCGTGCGCGTTGGCGAGGTTGCACCCTTCGCGTAATAGTAGACGGCGTTACTTCCGAACCCCGCTGCGTAGACGTCGCCGGACTTGGAAACCCCCACGCCGATCACGTTGGTCGCGCCGCCAAGCGTTGCGCTCGGCGAGTCCTGGCCATCCGGGTAAACGGTAATGGTGCCGGAGGTAACGTTGGATACGTAGAGCGAGCCGCCGGGAGCCACCCACATACCGTAAGGCCCGTCGATCCCAGTCGTTATTTCGCCGATTTCGTTGCCGCCGCCGGGAGCGTAGATGCGCACGACGTTGCGCACCAGGTCCGCCACGTACACTTTCGTACCGTGCCGTTTGGCCTCGGGAGACATCCAACCGCGCGCCGTCGCAGCAACGCCGGACGCCGCCGCAGCAGCACCGGACACGGCCCCGGCAACAGTGGGCGCCGCAGCTGCATCCGGCACTCCGGATCCGGCGCCGCTACATGCTGCGAGTATAAAGACGGCCGGCACGATAGCCGGCGCGAAGGCGTGAGTATAAGAACGCATGATTACTGCTCCTCAAAATGAAAAGTGAAGCAACGATGAATCTGCCGATAGCCTCGCAACTTCCCGTGAAGAAAGTCTGAACGTTGATGCTTCGATCGCTGGCTGGAGCCTGCTTGATGTTCGCACTGGTCGGCGCGGCTAAGCCGCTCGCGCCGTCGTCGATGACGACCGTGAAGTTCCGCTACGTCCACCACGAGATCGTGGTTTCGGCGACCGTCGACGGCAAAGGCCCGTATGCATTTCTGCTCGACACCGGAACGACGCCCTCGATCGTCGATGCGGCCGTCGCAAAGTCGCTTGCAATTCGTGCGAACGGCCCGGCCGCCCGCGGCAACGATATGGCTGCTGGTACGACGAAGGCGTTCCCCGCGACGTTGCACGGCCTGCGCTACGGAGCGATGGCCATCGGGCCGCTCGACATCGTAGTGACGGATCTCTCGGCGATGAGTAAACGGCTCGGCGTGTCTCTGGCGGGCGTCCTCGGTTCGAACTTCTTCGACGGACGCAGCGTTCGCATCGACTATCCGTGCGGAGAAACTTCGATGATGACCAGTCACGACGATGCTCCATTGACGGCGCCGTTCAATATGTTGCCGTCGGGCTGGATCGATGTCGGCGATGCCTGGGCCAATGAGAAGCGTATTTCCGCCGCCATCGATACCGGCAACTCGGGAACGCCGGTGGTGACCAAGCGCGGCATCGCCAAACTTGGCCTGCAACGGTCGCACTCCGAAACGCAAGGTTCGCTATCCGAACTTCGCATCGGCGACACGAAGTTCGGTGCGCCGGCGGTGCGTTTTTTGCCCTCGTCCGACGACGCGTTCGATATCAACATCGGCAACCGGACGCTTGAGAAATATGTCGTTACGCTCGACTATCTGCGCGGCCGCCTGACCATCGCAAAGGCCCATCCGTGCTAGCCTAGCCGCAACTTGGCTGCCGCTTCCAGGCCGTCGCTCGACGCCAATAGAAGCGACTCCGTTACATCATGTTCGAACAACTTCGCGTAAACCGGGTCCGAGTGTTCAGTGCCGTCATTGTCGCACCCACGATAGCGGCTTCGCTCGTACTGTCGGGCTGTAACGGACCGGTTTTGCCCGCGGCCGCGCCAGCCGGGATCACGAGCCAAAATCGACATCAATACCGTCTCGACATCGACCCGCGTTATCAATGGGAACATAACTACGGTTATTGCGGCGAGGTGTCGTTTATCAGCGCGGGCCTCTTTTACGGGCAGTATATTTCGCAATACGATGCGCGTGCCGCCGCGACCGACGCGCCGCAATACGATTATCGAAGCCAATTGCTGCTCGGCGGCTCGGATATGCGCGCCGCGCGCAACATGCACCTCGCCGCTACCGAGTGGAACCGAAAAACCGAGAAGAGCCCGCACGACTTTCTCGCCTGGGTCAAACAGAACGTAAAGCAAGGCTATCCCGTCGTGATCGGCATCTACACCAACGACTATCGATTCTATGGCGACCGCAATCCGCGCGCCGGCTCGCCGGAATACGACCATATCGTCCCCGTGCTCGGTATCGACGCACGCCAAAGCAGCGATGGCTACGATCCCGACGACCGGATCGCGTTCAGTGACAATGGCCTCTTAGGATCCGGTCCCGGCCATTCACGTTACGTGTTCACGTATCCGTTCGGAAGTTTCCAGCGCAGCAGAAAGCAGGCCGACGGGCCGGACGTGCCCTGGTATTCGCTTCCCGATTACGGAAAGAATTATGGCGCCGCCGTTACCGGCGTCCGCGACGACGACCACGAGACGATTCCCGTGCGTGTTGCGACCAGCGCCAACGACGAAGTTCCGCAGATCGCCAAACACTCCGATACGCGTCCCCCGTCCGACCCTCTCACCTTGACCGTCACGGTCTCGGGCCTACAACCGGGCCAAAACTATGTGCTCTACCGTTACGATTCGCTGAAAGCGATTCCGGATAGCGCATTGAATGCCAACGCGAGCCAAGCGTCGGAACATTGGAGTTTTACCGGCACGTCATCGGGCACGTACTCCGTCACCGAGAAGATCATGACCGACGACGTCGCCGCCTATCGCGCCGTCCCCGAGAACGCCCGGTAACGGCTTGCCGTGAACCGCACTGATTTTGTCAAAAGCATGGCTGCGGGCGCCGCTGCAGCTGCGTTCTTGCGGAAAACGGCGCTGGCATCCGCTCCGAGCGCTAGCGGAAGTGGCCCGATCCTGAACGCCCTGATAGCGACGATGCTACCGATCGGAACGTCCGGATTTCCTGACATCTCTTCCGACGCTCTCGTCGCACGAATGGACGGCATATACAGGCTGAATGCCGACGCAGTTTTTACCGCGTCTCTTCGTGCGTTCAACCAGATGGATGCCTTTGCGGTATCGTCGCCGCAGACGATCGAGATCGAACGAGCGACCGCTCCGCACGAAAACGACGACAAGAGCGGCACCATCGATGCCGCGGCCTTCGCTGCCTCCGGATTACGCGCATCCCAGACCTTCGTGGATGCAGAACCGTCCGCTCGTATCGCCTACATTGCGTTGTGGCAGCATTCTGCGTTTAACGTGCGCCGGCGGTTCTACCAATCCGTACGCGCTCTGTCTTTATCGACGCTTTATTCGATGCCGGAATCCTGGAGCGCGATAGGGTATCGGGGACCATTGCTGAGCCAAGCCCGTTGAAGAACCTCGTTTGCGACGTGCTCATCATTGGATCGGGCGCGGGCGGCGCGACGCTTGCGGCAACGCTGTCGGAGTTTTCGAAGCTGTCGATTATCGTGCTCGAGCGAGGCGGTTATTTTCAAGCGCCGCAGTTCGATCAACGAGAGCTCGACATGACCGTGTTGCTCGCCGATCGCGGCGGAAGGACGACCGTCGACGGCGCCATTCCGGTTGCCGGTGGCGAGTGTGTCGGCGGTGGCACGACCGTAAATTATGCGTTGGCGTTCGATCCGATTCCCGCGGTGTGGGATCGCTGGCGTGCGGAGTATGGATTAGCCGGATTTTCCTTGCGTGGGGACGCGAGCGACTTCGACGTCCCCGGCCTCAATCTCGTTACCGCGACCAACGATGTTCGCAAGCGCTGCAACGTCCACACGCCGGGCGACAAGGAAGTGAACGACAATAACCGCCTCTTCGCAGAGGGCTGCAACCGGCTCGGTATCGCCGTGCGAAAATTCGAGCTCAATATGCAAGGCTGTATCGGCTGCGGTTTTTGTGGGCAGGGCTGTGCGTACGATGCAAAGCGCGGCACGCTAGTCACGTACATGCGGGATGCCCTGCAACGCGGGGTCCGCCTAATACCAGATTGTTCGGTCGACCGAATCCGATTTGAGAAGATACGCGGAGCCGTTCGAGCTACGGGCGCTTCCGCGACGATCGAAAGCGAACGCCTGGACGTTACGGCAAGGCTCGTTATCGTAGCGGCCGGCGCGATCGAATCGCCGGCACTCTTGCAGCGTTCCCTGACGCCCGACCCTTACGATCGGATCGGGCGCGGTTTAGTACTGCATCCAAGCTTGCCGGTTGCCGCCGTCCACGAACGATCGATCACGAACTACCGGGGCATCACCGGTTCGTACTATAGCGATTATTTTTATAAAGAACACCAATTCATGATCGAATGTCTTTTCGATCACCCGATCGACGCAGCCATCGCATTGCCCGGGTTCGGGGCCGATCACTTCGAGCTCATGCGGGCATATTCGCGATTAGGCGGTTTCGGCGCGATGCTGGTCGACACGGTCGATGACAACAACCGGGTTGTTTGGAACGCCACAACCAACAAAGCAGACATCTACTATGCACTCGGAGATGAAGACAAGTCCCGGCTCCGCCTCGCCGCGCAAAAAATGGTGGAAATCGCGTTTGCGTCGGGTGCAATGGAAGCGATCCTGACGTCGTCGGAGCCGCTCACGTCGCGCGGGAATGCGCGGTTCGTGTCGGCCGGCGAGTCCGCACTATGCGAAAACCTGCAGTTCGTTCCTAACGAGACACTGGTGACTTCGGCACACGCACAAGCCTCAATGAAAATGTCGGAAGACCCGCGCAAAGGCATGCTCGATTCGCGGGGAGAGGTTCGAGGAGCGGATGGTCTAATCGTCTGCGACTCGTCCGCCTTTCCGACGTCGTGCGGCGCAAACCCGATGATCGCCATCATGGCGATGGCCCGGTATCAGGGCCGGCGTATCGCCGCGGAGTGGAGCCGCTACGCTAACTAGGGGCGACCTCGTAGCCCTGCGGTTGCCAAGCGTCGCGGTGCAGTATTCAACCTTTGCCTTCGCCGTTCAGCTCGCCGCGCGCGAGAACGCGCCGTAACGCTGGTACTGCGGGTGCGTCTCCTCTTCAATGATCTCTACAACGTCCGAATAGTTGGCAAGAAATTTGTCGGTCGTTAGAAAGCGTGCCGGCTCGATTATCGCCTGCGCGATGAGCACGCGGTCGATCGGGTCTTCATGATATGCCGGCAGCGTCCGAGCTTTTGCGGCGGCGTCCGCCCCAATCGGTAGTTCGATAAAGCCGGTCTCCACCGCCGATCGTGCAATTTCGTCGGGCGCGAATCCTCGAGCCCATCGATTCGGTTCCTCGCTTGTCGCTAGATCCCAAATACTGGCTGCGCTAAAGAAAATCTCGTTGTACTTCGACCGCAACGCCGACCGATAAAAGATCGGCAGACTGGCGACGTCGGTCAACGCCCAGAGCATCACGCGAGTGTCGAGCAAGAATCTTAGTCGCCGTCTAAACATTCCGACGATTCCCAAGACTCTGCCCAAACTTGCGTAGCTTCCGAGACACCGGCCGCAGATATGGTAGCGTAGAGGTCGGCTTCTCGTTTATGCTCGCGTTGAATATCGGCATTGCGCGTGTTTTCCAAGGCGCCGAGCTTGCGATCGAGTGCACGCGTCGCGTTGAAGGGAACGAGCCGCGCGAGCGGCTTTCCCGCCTTGGCGATGACGATCTCATCCCCGTCGACGACCCGTTGAAGAAGACGTGATAGGTGCGTTTTAGCTTGATGGACGTTGAAGGCTGCTTCTGACATTCACTGAGTTCGAGTGCCCGCAACGGCAGCAAATGTGACAAGAACAACATCGCCCGAACGTTATGGCCCTTCGGACGCTCTATGGGATTCGAACTAAACTAAGTTCACTCGTTCATACGTTGGCAAACGCCGATTCGGTGCGAAGGCGCTGCTCGACTGACGTTCGCCGCGTGACGAGGCGTCCGATCGCAACAGATCGGCATCCACGCCGCCGATTTGGACCCCGCTCGTTACCCGCTCGTTGCCGTTTCGTTGCCGAAAGACTGTCGCGAGCAAAATTATCGTGTTACCAAGATGCGAACGAATGGACTAAGTCTAGTCTGAATTCGATACGGGTCGCGGCCGGGGGTGCGCCAAACTTTTGCAAGGCGTATCTGTACAGCGCGGCAACGACAGCAAGCAGACCCGTGACAAAGCCCCATCGCTCCGCCATCGCCCCAACGTGAAAATGCTGCCGTTTGCAACCCGGCGAAGGAGAAAGCCGCAAGATATGCAGCATAAGCGAACCTCGCTCCACCGCGCACCTGTGTATTCAGTACGTACGTAATCGCTCCAATAACGAGCGACACGGCCAAGATTGCTTGGAATGAGATCACCTGGAGCGGTCCATAAAGGATGGCAACCGATGCAAGCAATTGTGGCGATGCCCTGCACTTAAAAAAGTTGAAAAGGTTCGCAACCGCGGCGACTCCCGAGACAAGCGTGAGGAACGGACCTATAATTTTGGAAAGAAATACCTGATCGTGCGCACCTCGTTCATCGTATCCACCACCGAGGAAATAAGCGAACGTTCCTTCCGGATCGCGCCAAACTCGAAACGAACGTACGCCGCAATACACACTCATGCATGAGCAGAAGATCGCAACAACTATTGATGCATTCTTGCAATCCATGCCGCCCAACCGCCTAGCGCAAGACCAAAGAGGTTAGGCCCGCGGCCGCCGCGCGCAAATCTCCAACCGCGTTCCGAGCGGATCCTCAAAGAACAACGCCGGATACCCCGCATCGCTCGAAAATTCAACCACCCGTCCGCCGGCAGAGCGCACCAACGCCTCGACCCCAGCCAGGTCCGCCTCAGAATCCAAAGCAAAGGCTAGGCGCGTCGCAGTCGCGTCCATCGATTCATCCTCGATAAAACCGATGAACCAGCCGGCTTCACCCGGTACAACGGGCGTATGATATTCCACCGCATTCGGCGCATGCGAAACGTCGACGTCGTGCCATTCGCCGTCCTCGGCAACGTGAGCGCGCTGCTTGCGCGATAAACCCAGCGGCATCAGCACCGCATCGTAAAATGGCTCGACCGCAGCAATCGATGCCACGCGCACGTCCGCGTGGTCCAAGCTCAGAAGTTTCACTACCGTTCCGACCCGGCTAACTGTTGTCGGGATGCGCCGCCGCATACGAGGCTACCGCCGCGTCTACTGCCTGCTTCACGGTTTCGCCGGTTCCCGTCAGTTGCTCCAAGCGAGCCCCAAAACAGGCATACACCGATAGCACGAACGTCGAAACCGTGCGCCCACGCTTCGGGACGACTTGCGAAATCGTGCCGGTCGCGATCGTATTGTTGCGATTCGGACCGCAAATAGCATTTGCCGCACCCGGAACGTCCGCCGTAGCGGGAGCCATCTGCGCCGTATAATAATGCTTCAACGCAAAGTACAGCTCGTTGCTCGTATTCGTAAGTTCGGCAGCCGTCACGCCCGGAGCCGGGGGAGCCGCGACCGTCGGCGGCACGACATAAATGCCCCGGCTAGGTTTCACCGCGAGAGCCGCGGGCGTCGGCGATGCGCCGTGATGGTGAAACACCGAGTCGACGATCCCAGAGATACCCTTAAGCGGCACTTGCGCGCCATTGGTCGTCTTGGGCTCCGGCGTGCTGTTCGATTGCGTTGTTTGCATCGATTGCGTCGCGCGCCCCAAGAACGCCAGAATCTGCGAACGGGCCTGCAACGACTGCGAGGCAACGTCCGAAACGCTTTGCACTTGTGCGGTTTGCGAGAACATAATCACGCCGCTCTCGACGCTCACGACCTGCTCCACGACTGCCGCCGCATCTCCAACCGGCGTTACGTAGCCGGAAATATAAAAGTCGGCGTGTTGCTCGCGTGCGTGCGATAAAAAGTCGGTGCGCTTGACATCCATCGGCACCGGCAAGACAACCAAGCTACCGCCGGCGCCCATTTCTTGCGCGATGATTTCGGCGATCGCCGTCCCGAGCTTCTGGTCGGCGCCCGTTTGCACGTCGAACGGATACACCAAGACGCTGCCCGCCACGCCCGGCGGCAACGGCGGCGGGGGGGTCTGCGCGTTCATCAGCGGCGTCGCCACCGGGACCGGCGTGTTCTGGGGTGTTGGTGCGGCCGCGATCAGCGCGATCGACGCGCAGAGTAACAAAGCTCCAAGAAACCGACCCACGGTGCTCCTTCCATCAGTGCTGCCAGTTGCGGTACGGCTCAGCCCGTTGCGGCAAAAGCCGCAATGGCGTCCGCGACCTCGTCCGGGCGTTCGATCATCGCGAAGTGTCCCGCATCGGGAATGATTCGCGCCGAGCCCAAAGGCACCCGGTCGGCTAGCGACTGCGCGTATTTGGGCGGCGTCATCGCGTCGCGCTCGCCCGTCACGGCCAGCACCGGCACGCGCAGCTCGTGCAAGCGTGGACCCGCGTCGAACGCGTCGCATGCGCGGAAGTCGCGCACCGTCTGCGCCTGTCCCACCACAAGCATGTCGGCCACGGCGGCGTCCAGACGTTCGGCCGTCGGATCGGCAAAAAACCAGCCTGCCAGTTGGCGCGCGGCGGCTGGAAAATCAGCTTCCAAACGTTCGAAAATCGCCGGCGCCACGCGCAAACGCGAGCCCGAACCAAGAAGCACCAATCCGCGGACGCCGCTAACACCGCCGCGCAGCGCAACCTCCAATGCCACTGCACCACCCATCGAATGTCCGCACAGCACGATGTCGCCGCGGAACGCAGCCACCGAACCGGCAATGAAATCGGCAAACGCTTCGACGGAAGAAGGTGAAGACGCATCACCACAGCGTCCTGGCAACGCCACCGTCACCGCCCCCGCAAACCGTTGCGGAAACGAGCCGAACGAAGCCGGCGTACAGCCCGCGCCGTGCACGAACACCAACGTCATGGGTTACTACTCAACACGGCCGCATACTCCGCCCCATATAAAAAAATCGAACCGATGCAATAAAACCAAAATAGCAATACCAACGGCGCCGAAAGCGCCCCATATACGGCCGTAAAATCGACGTGCGCTATGTATTGCGCGAAGGCATATTGCACCACCGGCCACGCTGCCGACACGATGCACGCGCCGCGTACCGAAAAACCCCACGAAACGGCCCGGTTCGGCAGCAACCGATATAAGAGCACCGTAACCGCAAACACCAGTGCGATCGACAGCACGTATACCAAGAAGTGCAACATCTGTGCATTTTCGGCAAAGCCGGTCGCACGCACCGAGATCGACAAAAGAACCGGCAGCACGATCGCGACGATCAGCAATATCCCGATCAGCGGCAGCATCACGAACGACAACAGCAGGTTGTGCACCAGCGGACGTGCTTTCGGAACGTTCAATGCGCGATCCAGGGCGAACGCCAGGCCCATGAACAGATTCTTGCCCGACCAAATTAAAATCGCCAACGCGATGAGGCTGGTGATGCCGCGGCCGTACATGTACGTCTGCAGATTGGCCGCGATATAGTCGTGCAACGTTGGTGCGAACGTGTCGAAGAATCCCAGCGTGCGCCGCTCGGCGAATGGTAAAACCAAGGTCGCAGCGCTGAGCACCAGCACCGTCAAAGGAAACAGCGCGAAGAGAGCGTTGAATGCGATCGACTGGGCGAGAAACGCGCAACCGTCTCGCGAAAACCGCATGGCGGCGTCGCGAAACGCGGAGATGAATCGCATCACACCGCGCGGTATATCGTGCGAAGTGCCGGTAATCCCACCTCCGCCGCCGGTGACGATCTCGATCGACGGCCGGCCATTGGTGCAATATGTGCGCGCGTACGTCTCCGCCGGGCGGGTGTACGCGCCGGTCAGTCCGTTGCTGCGGCGCTTGGCCGACGGGGTCTGGTTTGACGGTTCCACGCTCACCGTGCGGCGTGCGGGGCGGCAGCTCAGTGTTCCCCTCAGCGGTGGCGGCTGGGCCGCTCCGCAGAGTGCGTTCGTCGAAATCGGTCCGGTATTACGCTTCCTCGGCGACCTCGTACACTACGATGCTCGCAGCCGGCAACTCGACGTGCGAACGCCGCCACCCGCGCCGCTCGATTCCGCAACGCCCTACCAACAGCAACCGCAAGCGCAACAACTCCCGCGCGCGGTGTTCACGCCGTCGCCTGCACCAGCCATGCGCCCGGTGTGGACCGGCTCGCCATTACCGCGCCGCACGCCGCTACCGTCAAATAGCGGTGCGCCACCGTAACCCTAGCGGGAAACGAAAACTCACGTCGCCGGGGTCCGCTTCGCGAAGATGTTCAGCACTGCGATTATCAGTGCGGCACCCAACGCGATCCAAATCTGCAGCGGATCGGTCAAGAATGTGAGACCAAGTGCGGCGTCGACCGAAAAACGTCCGTTGCCTGCGAACGCAATCGCTAGCGCGACGCAAGCGTACATCGCCGGCAGCTCCCAGCCGCCCTTATCGCTGAAGAAGCCCTTGCTAAGGTGCACGGCTCCGATTGCAACCAGCATGACGCACACGATGATGACTGGGCCCAGCGCGCCACCGACACCGAACGCCGTGAGCAGTCCGCCGACGAACTCGCCCAGTCCGGCTGCTAACGCGAAGAGGCGGCCGGGCCGAAAGCCGATCTTGTCGAAGAATCCACCTGTGCCCGACAGGCCATACCCGCCGAACCAACCGAACAGCTTCTGGCTGCCGTGGGCCGCGAGTCCCAATCCCACAATCAGTCGCACAATTAATAACGCAATGCTCACGTCGAACTAGGTAACACGGCTTTATACATATGTCAAGTAGCCTACATACTGAAAGTAGCCTTTGTCCTCGATTCCACCGTGCCGTCGAGCTCATCGGCCGTAGGTGGACCGGGGCGATCATCCGGGTGCTGCTGCCTGGGCCGCGCCGTTTCAACGAATTGCTGGCGGCCGTTCCGGGTATTTCCGACCGCTTGCTCACCGAACGGCTGCGCGAGCTGGAATCCGCCGGCATCATCCGGCGCGAAGTCCAGTCCGGCTCTCCCGTGCGCGTGCAGTACGAGCTGACCCAAGGCGGATGCGAGTTGCGCGAAGCGCTCGACGCGATTGGCCGTTGGGCCGAGCGTTGGCTTCCGGCCGGCGAAGACGCCCCTGACGGCGAGGACTTAGTGTCGGGCCTGCGCTCGCACGAAGAGCCGTAGCGGCTCGTCGTTCATCGTCGCGGTCCCCATATCGACGTAGCCGGCCTTACCGGCCACACGTAGCGACGCTTTGTTAGCGGCCGACACGATACAGACCGTGCGATCGAAATCCAGCGACGCGTCGGCCCAGGCCACCGCCGCTCGAATCGCTTCGGTTGCGTACCCCTTGCCCCAGAAGTTCGGCGCGATCACCCAACCGGTCTCGGGCGTGCCATCCAACGGCGGCTCGATCGCGCGGTGGAAATCGGCCAAACCGACGTCGCCGACGAACCCGCCGGTGGCGCGATCCTCCACCGCCCAATAGCCGTAGCCCAACATGCTCCAGAGACCCGCGTACGTGAGGATCCGCTGCCAGCTTTGGCTACGCGTGCTCGGACGTCCTGAAATGTGCTGCACCACCGACGGATCGCCCCACATGGCGGCCGATGCATCCAGGTCGGCGGGCTCGTGGGCACGCAAAATCAGCCGCCCCGTGTACAAAATCGGTGCTTTTTTCATAAGGCCCTTTGCGATGGCGCGATGCGAGCGTATAATGCGGCGTCCACGATCGTGTCATCCTTCACATAACAGCTTCGCATGATTCCTTCTAACGTAAAACGCGCTTTCTCAAGCACGCGTTTCGACCGGGCATTACCGGTCATCGGTGTCGCGAAAACGCGTAGCAGGGCTAAGTCGGTAAAGGCGTAGTCGCAGATGCGCCGTACCGCGGCGGTCGCGATTCCTCGCCCCCAAAATGCCGAGCCGACCCAGTAGCCAAGTTCCGCCGAACGGCGCTCGATATCGGTGCCCAACACCAAACTAATCGCGCCGATCGCTTCGCCCTCGCGATCGATCGCAAACATCGATACCCGATCCTGCTCGCGCATCGACCCCAGCCAGTGCTGCGCGTCGTCGAACGAATACGGATGCGGCATGGCGTCGCGTAGATTGATCCAAACGTTGCGGTCGTTCGCGTGCGTCGCAATCGCGGCGGCGTCGGAAAGCAGCGGCGCCCGCAGAACGATCGAGTCGCCGCAATCCAGTTGCGTGCTCGTCATATTGCGGCCTTACGTTTGCGGGACGACCAGTTGCCGCGCGAGCACGAACTGCACCCCTTCGGCCTGCAGTTGCGGAATCAGTAAACGCACGGCTTCCAGTGTGGTCGGGCGCGGATGCCCGATCGCGATGGCGCTGCCGGTTTTCAACGCGATCGCGGCAGCTTCGCGCAGCTGCGCCTCTGAATACGCGACCGATTCTTGATTGTCGAGAAATACGTCGCGGGCTGCGGTCGGAACGTCGTGCGCCTGCGCGGTTTGTTCGCCGACCGACGTCGCGCTGGTTTTCGAATCGATGAAGAACAGGTCGCCGTGTTTGGCCAGGACTTCGATCACGTCGCGCATCACGCGCGGATCGGCCGAACCTTTGCTGCCTTCGTGATTGTTCACGCCGGAGGCCAACGGCACTTGTGCTAGATCGCTTTCGACTTGCGCTGCGATCTGCGCGTCCGACATTTCGGTCGTCACTTTTCCGGGTCCGGGATTGAGCCCCGAAACCGTCTCCATCGGAAGATGCAGCATCACGCCTTTACCGGCGGCAGCGGCTTCTTTGGCAATCGTGCTCGTGTACGGAACGTCGGGCAAGACGGAGACGGTGAGCGGTACGCCCAGCGCGACGAAGCCGCGCTCGGTGTCGATCCATTGTCCGCAATCGTCGACGATCAACGCCAGTTTCGCGCCCGACCCGTGCATGCGCGGAACCGGGGCTGCGGGCGGTGCTGTAACGTTTTCGGCCGGCGTAGCAGAAGGGGCCGCGCTCGGTTCGCTGGACTCGCCGGCGCTCGGTTCGGCACTCGGCTCGCTTCGGTCGGTGGCCGTCGCAACCGGTTCCGGCGTATCGGTCGCCGATTCGTCCGGCGCTTCGGTTTCGGTCGGTGTCGACGTCACGACGGCGACGGTTCCGTCTCTTTGTGAATGATGATGGTGCGGCGCGAGCGTCCACCACGCGGCGGCTGCCGCGATCAAACCGATGACGATCAGTGCGACCGGTGCCGAAGCACGGCCGCGCGCGCGACGTTTCTTTGCCACGCGCTGAGGTTCGTCACAGACTTTCCGCGCCATGCTTGTCGTGCCAGGAACGCGCGGAGCGCCGAGGCAAGAGGAGTCGTGTGAAAAGCCTTCTCGCCGCGGCGTTCGTACTGGTTAGTGCAGCGTTGGCGTTGATCGTGCCGGCGACGGCCCGCTCGGCCGCACCGGTACTGCCGTATCATGCCGCATCGCCGACGCCGCTGCCCTCGCCCGACCGCTTGCTATTCTTGATTCGTCGCCAATTTCGTTCGCATCGTCCGCCGCCGCCATACACGACGTATACGCTCGTACGCAAACAAACGCTCGACGATGGCTATCCCGATCTGTTGAATAGCTACACGTATCACATATGGTGCCGCACCTTCGACCGCGCGGCGCTGGGCCGCAAGGTCTATCGCGGGTCTGCACGCGGAACGCTCGAATTTTTGCGCCCGTCGTTTAACGAGCCGTGGGATCCGGGTCCGCCGACGGCCGACTTGTTCGAGCCGGCGCCAGCGCATCCGCATACGAGCCCGCGCGACTTCGTACCGACGCCCGAGCCGACCGGAAGCTTGCCGCCGACCATCGCCGTCGTCACCGCGATGGGCGAGTTCGACTATCGCATTACCAACATCGTGCGAGAGGGCAACGTGTTGCACCTCAGCCTGCAGCCGCGTCGCGATCCAGATCGAAATCGTATCCGGGAGCTATACGTGGACGCGACGACGCTCGAACTGCAGCAAATCGTTGCCACGGACAAACTGTTCGACGAAGGCGACAACGGCAACCACGTCTATCCGATGTTGTTTACTGTGACGCTCGGCTGGATGAACAACATGCCGGTCGTCACGCACATTCACGGTACCCCGACCTACGAACAAGATTCCGAATATCTCGGCAAAGACGCGACCGTGGATTACGATTTCAACGACATCGCATTCCCGAGTTCGTTGCCCGCGTGGTATTTCGATCCGCGCTCCTACGCCGCGCACGTCGACGACGCGCCGAAATAGTTAGGGCGTTCCGGGTTTCACCAATTGCGGATATTGCTGGTGCAGATTCTGTAACTTCGGCAGATCGTTGGCGACGATGTACGGGTCGTTCATGTTGTGTAGCGCATAGTTTTGGTGATAGTCTTCGGCCGGGTAAAATCCGCGAAACGCTTCGACCTTAGTCACGATCGGATCGGAAAACTTATGCTGATGCGTGAGACGCGCGATCTCGGCAAGCGCTTCTTCGCGCTGCGTCGCAGTCGTGTAGTAAATTTCCGAACGGTATTGCGAACCGTCGTCCGGACCTTGCCGGTTGAGTTCGGTCGGGTCGTGCGCGACGGTGAAATATATGTCGAGCAATTTCGAAAAGGAGATAACCGACGGGTCGTACGTTACTTGCACCGATTCCGCGTGACCGGTCGTGCCGGTGCTCACGATGTCGTAATGCGCCGTTAGCGAGTTGCCGCCCGAATAACCGGCGACGGCCGACTTCACGCCTTTGAGCGATTCGAACACGAGTTGCATGCCCCAAAAACATCCGCCGGCGAGCACGACGCGCTGCGTGCCCGCGGGCGGCGCAGCGGCAGCCTGCGGAGTGGGAGCCGCTGCGCCGAGCAGCAGGGCTAGGGCGAGGAAAGCTATGGATTTCATCTATCCGTAGAACGCTTGAAAACGGCATCTGGATCACCCAGTTGGTAAGCCGAGAGGGCCGACGCCACCAGCAGCCATGGGATGAGCGTCGAGTACGACGCCAAAAGCCGGCGGTCGATTCGTGCGGCCCGGAACGCCGAAGCGGCGGCAAAGGCCGTGTACGCAAAGGTGTTGAGCGCGCCGAGGACCGGACTGCGCAAACGAAAGCGGACCAGCCCGTGGGTCGTGAACAGAATCCACATCGCGGCCTGCAGCCGTAGATAGGCAGTGCGATCGTCCGACGGTGGCGCGTTCAGAACGCGCCAGTTGCCCCACAGGGTGAGGACGTTGTTGATCGGCCATGCCACGCCAAACGCCCACGGTGGCGGCGCGAACGGCGGCCGCGTGCTCTTGGCGTATTCGGCCCTCGCCTTGTCCATCGGGCCGAGCAACTGTGCCGCGTAATTGGCCGCGAGTGCTCCAGCGACGAGTGGAAGAAAACCGTATTTGCGTTCGTTACTCATTACCGCTGTATACCCGACATCCGTTAGCCTGCCATCCCGGTTTCCGGCCGCCGGCGCGAACACCGCTCGTGAAATCATGACGGCTTGCCCCGCCGGTACATGCAACTCTCCCGCGACACTACGAAATTCGGACTAGACTAAGTCCACTCGTTCACATGCCGGCAACGCGCAAAAAGGGCCTCGACACCAGTGTGATGGTGATCGAGACCGATCTGTTGTTGCTTGATGGACGGTTTTGCGCCAAGGAAGCCCCTAGGATCGACTCCATTCCCAAAAGTCTGCGTTGCAGCCCAAACTTTTCCACAGAGTCTCGCCGGTTTCGCTGACGCACGGACACAAAACGCATTTCCGAATTGTGAACCACTGGACTAAGTCTAGTCCGAATTCCCTACAGTCCGAAATCATCTGTAAGCCCGCGGCTTAGTTCATGAACGTGATGCCGGCACCGATATAATGCTGGCGCGGACCGATCGAAGGGCCGGGCGAGAAGCCGTACTCCACGTCGACCTGCACGTGCTGGCCGAAATCGCGCTGATACACCGCATCGGCGAAGAATTTCGCCCCTAAGCCTGGACCGGCGGAAGAAAAGTACGCGTACTCGAGCCCCAACTGCGAAGGCCCGCCCGGCAACGCCGCCGTCAGCTCGAGCGTCGGCGTAAACGCAAAGTACGATTGCGCCACGTTCGGTCGCACGTACGCGCTAAAGGCATTGAACCCAAGCGTCCCGCTCAATCCAAACTCCGAGTTCAAAGTGTAACCCCAGTTGAAGTTTCCCGTAAACTGTGCGTTGCCGGCACCAAAGGTCGATCCGCCGGTCGGAACCGTCACCAATGCGTTCACGCCCCACACCGCTCGCGACGTATACCCCAGCTCGTACTTTGCGCCGAACGCGAAATCCGAGCCGCCGACGACCGGCACCCCGGCAGACGACGTGCGGTTCGTGGTCAGCGGACCGACCTCCAAATCCAGATGCGGATCGTACGTGCCGATCCGAATCAACGATTGCGGATACGATACCGTATTCGAACCGCCCGTGGTCGTCAGATTCTCATAGCCGTTCTCAATATCGACGTGGCCGGTACGCACCGTGCACACGCCGGTTCCGAACGTAGGCCGGTTCACGATCGACAGCAACGACCCGCATGGATCGGCGGGCGTCGGCACCGGAGACGGCGCGGGCGAAGGCGCCGCGCCGACGAGCGCGCCAACCAACGGCGCAAGCAATAACGAGCGTAAGCCTATAAGCATGATCGCCGCTAATCCTAGGAATCAAAACCATAACGTCAAGCGTCCGAATGGATGATCCGTTCGGAGGATGGCGCGGCCAACACGAGCGGCCGATAATGAACCAAATGCTCGAAATCGCCTTGATCTTGCTGACCGCCATATGCTTCACAGTTCTGGACCGCTATATCGCGGGCTGCGAACGAGTCTAACGCGAGCACAACAACAAGTGCACGCTGACGACACGATCGGACTGGCGCTGGCCGTACTCGGCCTGGCCTACCTCATCTTCGCAATGCTGCGACCGGAACGGTTCTAACAACAGATGACTGCCATAGGATGGATCCAAGCGCTGCTGCTCTTCGCGGCAGTGCTTGCGCTGACGAAACCGACCGGACTGTACTTAGTCGCAGTCTACGAAGGCCGCAAGACCTGGCTCACGCCAATAATGCAACCAATAGAGCGCGCGATTTACAAAATAACGGGCGTGCGCGAAGACCAAGAGATGTCGTGGATCGTCTACGCGCTCGCGTTGCTGGCGTTTTCACTCATCGGCGTTGCCTATCTTTACGTTCTGCTACAAACGCAAAAATGGCTGCCCTTTAACCCGCAGCACTTCGATAACATGGCACCCGACCTCGCGTGGAACACCGCCATCAGCTTCACCACCAATACCAATTGGCAGTTCTACTCCGGCGAGAGCACCATGAGCTATCTCTCGCAGATGGCCGGCCTGGCGTGGCACAACTTCGTCTCTGCTGCCGCCGGCCTCGCGATCGCCGTCGCCGTCGTTCGCGGCATAACCAGAACCACCATCAAAACGCTCGGTAATTTCTGGGTCGATCTCACCCGCTCGCTGCTGTACGTTCTGCTGCCGGCCTCGATCGTAATCGGCCTCGCGCTGGTGTGGACTGGCGTCCCGCAAAACTTCAACGCATATCACGACGTAAAAACCGCAACCGGCCAAACCCAAACGCTAACCGGCGGCCCAATGGCTAGCCAGGAAGTCATCAAAGAGCTCGGCACCAACGGCGGCGGGTTCGTCAACGCCAACTCGGCGGCGCCCAATGAAAACCCGAACGGCATTTCCAACTTCATCGAAATGCTGCTGATCCTGGTTCTCGGCGCCGCACTCACGTACATGTACGGAAAAATGGCGCGCGACACTCGCCAAGGCTGGGCGATTTTTACGGCGATGGCGCTACTGTTTTTCGCCGGCTTTGCCATCACGTATTGGGCCGAAGCGGCCGGCAACCCCATCGTCCATCACATGGGCGTCGCCGGCGCAAACATGGAGGGCAAGGAATGCCGCTTCGGCGCCGCATCGTCCGCATTATTCGCGACCGTCACTACCGATACGTCGTGCGGCGCGGTGAACTCTATGCACGATTCGTTCGAACCGCTCGGCGGTCTGATGCCGCTGGTCAATATGCAGCTGGGCGAGATCGTTTTCGGGGGCGTCGGCAGCGGCTTATACGGCATGCTCGTCTTCGTCGTGTTGACCGTCTTTATCGCAGGCCTGATGGTCGGCAGAACGCCCGAGTTCCTCGGTAAGAAGATCGAACGTCGCGAAATCCAGTTCGCGGTGCTGGCAATTCTCGTCACGCCTGCGTTGTGCCTCATCCCTACGGCGCTCGCCGCGATAACGCCCGTGGGAACCGCGACGCTGAGCAATAGCGGCCCGCACGGCTTCTCCGAAATACTCTACGCCTTCACGTCGACCAACGCCAATAATGGGTCGGCGTTTGCCGGCCTCGGCGCCAACTTGTTCTACAACATCGCGACCGGGATCAACATGTTGTTCGGACGCTTCGCCGTCGCGATTCCAACGCTGGCGCTGGCCGGCGCGCTCGCCGGAAAACAAGCGGTACCGCAAAGCAAAGGTACGTTCCGCAGTAGCTCGCCGGTGTTTGTCGTGCTACTGATCGGCGTGATCGTCATCGTCGGCGCCCTCACGTTCTTACCGGCCGACGCGCTCGGTCCGATCGTCGAGCACCTCTACCTCAACGAAGGAAAGACGTTCTAATATGCTGTCCGCGCGCCGCTTAGAACGGCGACCCAAAGCGCTCTCGCTGCTCGACGGGCCGATACTAATCGGCGCCGTTGCCGGATCGTTCGTCAAACTCGATCCGCGCAAACAAATCCGCAATCCGGTGATGTTCGTGGTCGAAGCCGCCGCCGCCGTAACGACCGGATTCTTTATCCGCGACGTGGCGGTGCACGCGTCGAGCGCCGCTTTCGACATCGCGATCGCGCTGTGGCTATGGTTCACGGTACTCTTCGCCAACTTCGCCGAAGCCGTGGCAGAAGGCCGCGGCCGCGCGCAAGCCGACTTCCTTCGGAAAACCAAATCCGAGACGACCGCGCGCCGTCTCACCCAAAATGGAGAAGAAGAGCGCGTCGCAAGCGCCCTGCTGCGAAAAGGCGATCGATTCGTGGCCGAAACCGGCGATGTGATTGCGGCCGACGGGGAAGTCGAATCGGGCGCTGCCACGATCGATGAATCCGCCATTACGGGCGAATCTGCGCCCGTCATTCGCGAATCCGGCGGCGACCGCAGCGCCGTCACCGGTGGAACGCGCGTACTCTCCGATCGGGTCGTCGTGCGCGTCACCGCCGAGCCCGGATCCGGTTTTCTCGACCGCATGATCGCTCTGGTGGAAGGCGCGCAGCGCCAGAAAACCCCGAACGAAATTGCGCTCTCGATCTTGCTAGCCGGATTGACAATCGTATTCCTCATCGCCGTCGCCACGCTATCGCCGTTTGCGATCTACGCCGGCGCCAAGCAAAGCGTGACGGTGCTCATCGCGTTACTCGTGTGTCTGATCCCAACGACGATCGGCGGACTGCTGTCGGCCATCGGCATCGCCGGCATGGACCGCGTGATGCAACGCAACGTGCTTGCCACCAGTGGACGCGCGGTCGAAGCCGCGGGCGACGTCGATACGTTGTTGCTCGATAAAACTGGAACGATCACGCTCGGAAATCGCCAAGCCACCGCGATCATCGCCGCTCCCGGAGTCGAGCAAAAAGAAGCCGAACGCGTCGCTTACGTCACTTCGCTAGCCGACGAAACGCCCGAGGGCCGGTCGGTTGTCGCGTTGGCGCGCGAAACCATCGGCCACATGCCGCAACCCGCCGGCACATTCGTTCCGTTCAGCGCCTACACGCGCATGAGCGGCGTCGATCTCCAAGACGGTGCGCAGCTCCGCAAGGGCGCACCCGACTCGATTATCGCGTGGGTTCGCGAACGCGGCGGCAGCGCGCCGCCAGAGCTCTCCCAACAGGTCGAGCGCATCGCGCGCAGCGGCGGCACGCCGTTACTGGTCGCGCGCGGTGCGCAGGTCGTCGGAGCGATCCATCTCAAAGACGTGCTCAAACCGAACATTCGTGTGCGATTCGAACGCATGCGCGCCATGGGAATTCGTACGGTGATGATCACCGGAGATAACCCGCTCACCGCAGCCGCTATCGCCAGAGAAGCCGGCGTCGACGACTTTCTCGCCGAGGCCACGCCCGAAACCAAGATGGACCTCATCAAGCGCGAGCAACAGTCGGGACGTTTGGTCGCGATGACCGGCGACGGCACCAACGACGCACCGGCACTGGCGCAAGCCGACGTCGGCGTCGCGATGAACTCGGGCACCCAGGCCGCCAAAGAGGCTGCCAATATGGTCGATCTCGATTCGGATCCGACCAAGCTGATCGACGTCGTCGAAATCGGCAAGCAGTTGCTGATGACGCGCGGAGCGCTCACCACCTTCTCCATCGCCAATGACGTTGCCAAATACTTTGCGATTCTGCCCGCGATGTTCGCGGCCGCCTACGCGCCGATGGCGACGCTCAACGTCATGCACCTCAGCACGCCGCAAAGCGCCATCCTGTCGGCCGTGATCTTCAACGCGTTGATCATCGTCGCGCTCATTCCGATCGCGTTGCGCGGCGTCAAATACGAGCCGCGAGGCGCCGACGTCGTGCTGCTCCGCAATACGCTGATCTACGGCGTCGGCGGCGTGATCGTACCGTTCGTCGGGATCAAAGTCATCGACGTCCTTCTCACCGCGTTACATCTGACATAAGGAATTCCAAACAGCCGTGATCGCACAACTAGGCACGTCGTTCCGTATGACCGTCGTAACGGTCGTACTTCTCGGACTGCTGTATCCGCTGGCTATGACCGGGTTCGCGCGCGTCGCGTTCCCGTGGCAAGCCGCCGGTTCGCTGGTGAAGGTCGACGGGCGCGTGGTGGGCTCGACGCTCGTAGGCCAACTCTGGACGCAGCCGCAGTACTTTCAGGGGCGCCCATCGGCCGCCGGCAAAGGCTACGATCCGACGTCCACCGGCGGCACGAATCTCGGGCCGACCTCGGCCAAGCTCATGACTGCGACGCAAAAACGCATCGCGCAACTCAAGCACGACAATCCAGACGCCCTCGGAGCGCCGCCGATCGATCTCGTGACGAGCAGCGCCAGCGGCATCGATCCCGATATCTCGCCGGAAGCGGCCTACTGGCAAGTGCCGCGGATCGCCGCCGCCCGCCATGTGTCCGTCGATTCGGTGCGGGCGCTCGTCGCAACACACATCGCGGGTCGGCAACTGGGCTTCCTCGGCGAACCGCACGTCAACGTGCTGGCGCTAAATCTCGACTTGCAAGAAGATTCCATGGCCAGATAGTTACATAATGCTTTCACACGGGGTTACAATATGAAAGCATATGGTAACCCAAACGATGCCGACGGCCGTTTCCCGGATTCTGGAAGACCTCCGGACAGAGGGTGGCCTTCAGGGGAAAGACGTCGCCAACATTGTGGACGTTTCCCCGGCCACCGTATCGCGCTGGGCCGGCGCAAGGCAACCCCGGACATTCACAGGCAGACGGTTATTGCCAATCTGGCCTACATCGCTCGGCGCTTGGCTGACTTTTATGAACCCGCAAAAACCCGGTTGTGGTTGAATGCGCGCCACCCGCTTCTCGAAAATCAACGGCCTATCGATCTGATACGAAACGGCGATCCCGAGCCGGTCCTCGCTCTGATCGAACAGCTCGATTCCGGCGTTTACCTATAAACATCGAACTCACGTGGACCGCCCGGCTCGTGACCCTTTGCAGACTTCGTGCATTGGCGGCCGATTGGACTCTGGATCGGGTGGCGCTTTGTACGCATCCTTTTCTGCGGATGGGGCGATCGCCGAAATTTATTTTTGGCTAGGTCAGGAGCCCGTATTCCCATCGAAGTTTAGAGCAACGCTGTACGAGCTGAGCGTTTCGCTCGCAGATGTTATTCGATTCGACGATATCGAAATGCTCGAGCCTTTCGGCGTGGCGAGAGCGCACTCGCTCGACGCGAAGAAGCTTCAGTAGAAGAACTGCTGGAGTTGACTAAACGACGGTCCGAAGGCCCAACCCATTCGTTTGCTAGGATTGATCACCGGCGCCGGTTCGCCCGCGTAGAAGGTGAAGCCGGTGATCGTTTCCATTATATTACCTTGCTCGTCGTAGACCACGATCGCACTGCCGCTTCCACAGGCGTTGTACTGTTCGGTCACGATAAACAGCCCGTTGGTCGAGTCGTTGGCGATGCCCGACCCGCTATTCAGCTGCGACGTATCGCTCGTGCAGGGTAACTGCGCGAACGTGGCGGTTTTGCTCGCGAGATTGTAAAATTCGACTTGTGCGTTCAGCTCCGTGTCGGTGGCGAAGATGCCGGTGTTCGAGTCGACCGCCGCTCCATTCACCGAACCGGCGTGATAATAGCCGTTGTTCAGGCCGTTGAATTGCGTTTTCTTACCGGTCTTCATGTCGAACAGCACGTTGAGCGGCGGATCGCCACCGACTCGTCCGTAATCCGGCGAGAGCGCGAACACGGCTTGATTGGTTTTCGTATCCTGGGCTAACTGCGGTCCGTTGCCCAGCGAAAAGAAGTTCGGATCCAAATGCACGACCTTCGAGAACGTATTCTTGGCCACGTTCGATACGATCAGATCCGGAATGTCGTTCTTCTTGAGCTCTATGGAATACAGCGCGGTGGAGGCGGCCGTTTGATTTGGAGCAACCTGCTCGACTTGAATGTCTTTGAGCGGCGGCGTCCACTTACCGGTAAACTTCTGCTGCGTCGGCGGCGCGATCGTATTATACGCGCGGCGCGAGTAAATCGAGCTTTTTATCGGAATGTAGCGAATCGCTAAAGCGACGTCGCCGGTGGTGATTCCGACGATACTGTATGTGGTGCCGGCGGGAGCCTTCTTCGGAAACGAGCCGGTGACGGCGCCCGAGTCTTGGTCGAACGATTCGATCGACGTCGCGGTTGATAGAATTCCGTCGTTGCCGGTCGAGTTGATGTCAAATCCGAAGATCTGGCCGCCTTTACTCGTGAGCACGGCCCCGAGCCCGGGTTTGGTCGCGGAGTGCGCCGATGCCAGGCCGGATGTGGCACCCGCTGGTGCCGCCGGCGTAGCCCCCCCGACGCCGGCGCACGCGCACGTCAACGCCACCGCACCGCAAGAGAACGCCGCGGCGAGGAGCCTAAAGGGTAATGGCCTCAAACGCATGACGATTGTTCCTCCGGGTGGTTGCGCGACGTGTCCTCAGCCTATTGGGCCGGGATGAAGACTTTCTGAAAGTGGCTTCGGCGTAACTTGCCTCGGCGCCCCGAGTAACAACCAGCGACGTGGTCAACATAGCGATGGCTCTCTGTGCTGCCGCGATTGCCGGAACGATCGCCTATACGGCGCTCCGGTATCGCGAATTACCGGATCGCGTGCCGCTGCATTTTGGAATCGCAGGATGGGCCGATGGGTACGGTCCGCGCGCCACGATATGGTTACTCGTCGTCGTTCAACTGTTTATTATGCTTGTGTACCGCAGTGTCTCGCAGACCGCCGGACCGCGATTGTTGTACGCCGACCTGCTGACAATCGTGCTGCTAGGGTGGATACAGATGCAGATTATCGCCGTGGCGATCGCCGGAACCAAACGCATACCGCCCGCGCGCCTTTACACGGCCGTCGCGCTGTTCTTTGCGGGTGTCCTGCTCTCGATCTTCGTCGTGCGATAAACCGGCCTCGTCTCCCGGCCGATCCTGCAGGGTCCGGCCTAGCCATAGCCTATGTACGCTAGATGCGGATATGCTCTAGAGCCGTAGCCGGCTTTGCGCTTGCAGCTGCGTTGAGTTTGCTGGGCGCCACGCCGTTGCCGATAAACGCGCAATCAGCTAGCCCCGAATCGGCGCTGCTATCGGCGATAAAACTGTGGGGAGATATACGTTATCTCGACCCGCAGACGCCAAGTTCGCAACAGAGATTGGACATGACGTTCATGTCGGCCGAGCCGAAGATTCGGGTAGCGACGGATCGTGCGAGCTACTTGGCAGCGATAGAAGGTTGGTTGTCCGTAGTAAACGATCCGGCGATACACCTCGATCGCGCGAGTCAGTTTCGGCTCAAGGTTACGGTTTCACCGAGCGGCCCTCTCTCGGTCGTTACGATTTCGAATGCTCTAGAGGCGGATCGCGGCAAGGACATCGACTCTTCTGCGGACTCCGGAACGTCCACCCGGCCGTTCGCGCTCGTAGCGAAAAGCGACGCCATCCTGTTCGACCTTCGCGGTATCGAGTATACAAATGCGTCGGCGATGTCGTCGCTCGACGAAATGTTTTCGCCCGACTCGCAACTATCGTTGCTCGTACGTGGCGACGTAGAACTCCCGCGAACGCGCACGCACTCGTATATCGGGTATCCGCCACACAGTTCTAGCTTTGACGGTTATACTTCGCGGTTCGACATTGCCGATCCACAAATACTCCACGGCACTTCGTCGAGCGACCGCAGAATCGGATTTCTGGTCGGCCCTACCACGATGATCTCACCGACGATCCTCGGCCTCGCGATGTCAGGAAAAGCTTCGATCTACAGTATCGGCGGCCAACCGGTGTTCGAGCCAACGAGGACTGCGTCGATTGCCCTAGAGTATGGCCTCACGGCAACCTACCGGCTCGGTGATATCGACGGCATCGATCGCGGCGATACGGTTGCGACGCCGGTGCAGAGCGTGGCCGACGCCATCGGCCGGATGGGCCAACCCGCGACGCGGCTGCAGATCGACCGCAAAGATCTTCCTATCGAGAAGAAAGACGATTCGTACGGCAGCGGGATGTCGTTCCCGGATGAGGGGCTGCGCATCCTGGCGGTTGCGCGTATCTATAACGTCATCCGATACTTTTCACCCTATACATCGCTCTCGCACGACGATTGGGATAAGGCGGCCGAACGCGCAATTTCCGACGAGATCGTGGCCCGCAACCCGCACGACTACCTGATCGGGCTCATGCGCTTCTACGCGCACCTGCACGATTCGCACGGCGCCTTCATGGGCGACCTAGTTTCACAATACTATGGTGCCGGCGTACCGATAACGGTCCGATACCTGCGGCATCAAGCGGTCATCACGGCAATCGCTCGTTCGGGAAGGCTACCTGCCAGTATGCGCGTGGGCGACGTCATCGATGCGATCGACGGTGTTCCAACCCATATGGCGATGCTACGAGCAGAAGAGCTGATAAACGCCTCGACGCCGCAGTCGGCCGATCTCGATGCGCTTCGGAATTACGGCGCCGGCTCGTTGATCGCCGGTCCGGTCGGTTCGACCGTTACGCTTCGCTATCACGCTCCGGGCAGCAAACGCAGCGTGTCCGCGACCGTGAAGCGTTCCGCCGGCGGCTCGATCGAAAAGAGCGCGGAACCGATCTACGCGATTTTGCCCGGCAATGTGGGCTATGTCGATTTGGATCGTTTATTGCCCTCGCAAGTCGGCAGTATGTTTATCGCGCTTTGGAATACGAAAGCGATCGTCTTCGACAATCGCGGATACCCCCGATTGGCAGAGTGGCCGGTCGCCGCGCGCTTGACATCGCGGTCGAATGTTCCGTTTGCATTATTTTCAACACCCGTCGTGAGCAACCCGATCGACAGCGCGGAAGACGATATTGCTTGGTTGCCGGCTTATCGGCAGTTTATGCAGCGTCTCACCGCATCCGACGCGGCAAAATATCGCAAGCCGACCGTCATGCTGATCGACGCGCGAGCGATCAGTCAATCCGAGCACAGTGCGCTGCTCTTTCGCGCGGCGGCGGGAACGCGCTTCGTGGGAACGCCAACTGCCGGCGCCGACGGCGACGTCACCAGCATGGTCGTACCCGGTAATATAACGCTATATTTCAGCGGCGAAGGCGTACGCTGGCCCAACGGCACGCAGCTTCAGCGCGTCGGCATCCAGCCGGACCGTTGGGTCGAACCGTCGGCCTTCGATGTCGCCAAGTACAGCGACGTCGTGTTGCAAGCGGGTCTCGACGAAGCGTTATTGCTGAGCGGATCGCCGGCGGCGACCCGACGAGCGGCCGCCGTGGCCGAACGGACCAGAGAACTCGTCCTCACGCGCTACGGCAGCGCAACAACGGCGTCGAGCGTTCGCGGAACGGACGACCGTCCGTTACAGTTTACGTGGACACTTCGTGGTGATACGTTTGCGGCGGAGCCGACCGACGCCGGTGGGTATTCGGGTGGCCCGACCCATTCGATGCACAGCGTGGACGGCGTCGATCCGCAGACCAAGCCGTTCGGTTCGTACGGTGGCCATTTCGATGTTACGCCGTATCTCGGGAAGACGATTCGCGTGCGCGGATATCTTTCGACCGACAACGTTGTCGGCGGCGCTGGTTTCTGGCTGCGGATCGACGGCCCGTCGATGCAGCTCGACAACATGCAAGACCGATGGCTGCACGGGACGACAAACTGGACTCCCTTCACGATCGTTCTCCACGTGCCGCCCGACGCAACCCAAGCAGTGGGCGGCATCTTAATGGTCGGCACCGGCAAAATCCGAGCGTCGGATATCCACGTCGATATCGTTCCCGACTCGACGCCGACCACCGAAATATAGCCTGAAGGCCGGCCGGACATGTCGCCTCGCTTGTTTGCCATTTTAGTGCTGCTCTCGGTCGCAGCGTGCGATCATCGCAGCGCGGCGTCGCGCGGCGCGTCGCAGTTGGTCGTGGCGCGCTTGTCGGAGCCAAGTTCGCTCAATCCGCTCTATCTGCAAGGACCGGATGTGAGCGACGTTTCTGCCTTATTGTTCTCGTCGCTAACCCGCTACGACGAGCGTAACCAGATCGCGCCCGACGTTGCAGCCGTCGTGCCGACGGTCGCTAACGGAGGCATTTCTGCGGACGGTCGCCATATCGTGTACCGCTTGCGCCACGGCGTGCGATGGCAAGACGGGATCCCGCTCACCGCTCGCGACGTCGTTTTCACCTACCGTGCGAGCGTCGACCGAGTTAACGCTATTCCGGCGCAGTCCGATTACGACTCGATCGAGAGCGTTTCGGCACCCAACCCGTATGAAGTGGACGTACTACTAAAGCGTCCGTTCGCTCCGATCGTCGCGACGTTCTTCGGAGGTGACGGACGGCCGATTCTCCCGTCGCACGTGCTCGAAAAATACAAAACGTTGGTCGCCGCGCGGTTTAATCTTTCGCCGATCGGTTCGGGACCGTATCGGCTGGAACGATGGCTCCGCGGCGACCGTCTCGATCTGGTGGCCAACGACCACTACTATGCCGGAACGCCGAAGATCGCGCGCATCAGCATCCGTTTCGTTTCGAATCACGCGACGATCCTCAACGAATTGCGAACCGGCGATGTCGACGCCACGTTCCTGGCCAGTCCCGCCGAGATCCGGTCGTTACGCGCACTGCCGGAACACACCGTCGTCGTCACGCGCGACCGGCCAAGCTTCGGCGTGATCGTTCTGAATCTCGGCGATGTGATGTTTCACGATGTAGCCGTGCGACGCGCCTTCGCTGCCGCTATCGACCGGTCGGCGATCGCGAAAAAAGCCACGTACGGAATGTACGATGCGGCGACCGGGACGCGTGGCCTGTTCGGGTGGGCGTACGATCCGAAGGCCGACGCCCAAACCTACGATTCGGAGCGAGCGCGAGAGCTACTAGAAAAGGCCGGTTGGCACACCGCCCCCGATGGCGTTCGAACCAAGAATGGCCGCCGGCTGCAATTGCAATTCGTTTTCTACGGCCGGTCGTTTGCAGCCGGCACCATCGTCCCGCTGATCGTCGAGGAGGCGAGAGTCGCGGGCTTCGACGTCAAAGCCAAGCCATACGATATCAATCAGCTGTACGCGCCGGGCGGACCGCTCGAACGCGGAACGTTCCAAATCGCGCTACTCGGGATGCAAACCGGTCTCGATCCCGATCCATCCTCCTACGTAGCGTGCGGTCAGGTTCCCCCGAACGGCTTTAACTTCGCGCGCTATTGCGATCCCGATGTCGACCTCGCGCTGCATCGGGCGCTGGCAACCTACGAACGCAGCGAGCGCAAACCATATTACAGCCTCATCCAACGCAAACTGGCTGCGGATGTTCCGTACGTATTCTTGTGGCAACCCAGTGAAATCGACGTTATCCCCAACGCCTTGCGCGGGTACGAACCATCCGCGAAGAGCGGCCCGTACGCGTCTGTCGCACGGTGGCACTTTTAGCCTATTTCGGGAGCGGATACCAACGTAGGCTGTTGCCTTGAATTTGCCAGCGTTCGCCATCGCGGCTGCGGTACGTGCCGCCGCCGTTGCAGCCGCCGCCGGCGCCGATCGCGCGGGCACACATATCGACGAGCACGTACGGGGCTGAATATTTCAGATGCTCGTCGACACACGCCGTCATAAATTTTGGATACGACTGCTGACCCCAATCCGATCGTAGAATCACGCGCCAGTCGACGATCTGTTGGTCCTTCGTAACGGCCTTATAGACGGTGCAGTCGGAGATTCCGAAGATCAGCGGAGCGTTTCCGCCACCGCGAGCGACCCGTGCGACATCGACGAAGCGCTGCTTATCTTGATCCGACATCTGGTAGGGCGTTCGCGCGCCACAACCGGCGATCGCAACCAGAATCGACGCTGCGGCGATAGACCCGACAAGCGCCTTCACGAGGAGCGCGCCAACACCAGCAACTCGAGTGCGCCGGCATCCAACAGTTGCCGTGCGAACGATTTACGCGCCAGCAGCCGGGGCTTGCGTCGAGTACCCGGAACGACCACGACCGTTTCGGGGATGGCTCGGGCGATTTCGATGACGCGGCGTGGCGCGTCGGCGTGCGCTTCCTCAATCCACTCGACGTTGGTCTTGCTGGTGTGCTCGCGCACCGCCGCCACCGCCGCCGCATCTGCCGGTTCTTTCGGATCGGTCACGTGCACGATCGTAAACTCGATCGACAGGCGCGCCGCCATGCGGCCGGCGCGTGCCACTAGCGGCAACTCCAGCGAGTTCGGCCCCAACGTCAACAAAATGCGATCGAACGGCGTCGGCACCGAATCGCGATAACGACCGTGCAACGCCTCGCGCAATGCCAACTCGCGCAACTCCTCGAGATGCTCGGTGCGGAAGAAGTTCTCTAAGGCACTATCGATGCGCTCGGTCGGATAGATCTTTCCTTCACGCAAACGCTGACGCAGCGCTTCGGGCGTGATGTCGATCAAGACGATCTCATCAGCCAGCGAGAGAATACCGTCGGGCAGCGTTTCGCGCACCGTGGCGCCGGTACGCCGCCGAACCGAGTCGGCCAAGCCTTCCAGATGTTGCACGTTGAGCGTGGTAATGACGTCGATGCCGGCCCGCAACACCGAGAGCACATCGAAAAAACGCTTGGGCGCTACCGAGCCGGGCGCGTTGGTATGCGCCAACTCGTCGATCAGCGCGACTTGCGGTTTGCGTGCCAAAAGCGCGTCGCGATCTAATTCGGTATACGTGATGCCCTCGGCGACGATCGCTCGCGGTGGTAGCACTTCGAGCCCGTCGAGTAACGCGCTGGTTTCGGATCGGCCGTGCGTCTCCACAAAGGCTGCGACCACATCGACGCCATCGTCTTGCAATTGATGCGCGCGGTCGAGCATGGCAAACGTCTTGCCCGAACCGGCGGCCGGTCCTAAATACACGCTCAAACGCCCGTATCCAACGCGCATCCGGTCCGCCGCCGAATTCGAATACGGCGAAAACGCCGCGTTACGGCCCAAATGCGCCTGGTCCAGCGCCCCGATAAACAAATCGTACGACAACGGCAAGTTCGCCAATCGCGCGGCGTCGCGTCCCGACGGCAACGCCACCAGCGCGGCTTTCAAGTTATCGAACGCCGGCGTTGGCATCTCGCGCAATACCTCGCCGTCCACTTCGCGCGCAGTCGCCTCGAGCGCGTTGCGGTCGGCCCCGCCGGTCGGTACGATTTCCAGTTCCAAATCCAACGCGTGCGAGATTGCCGAAGTGCGCTTTAAGAACGCCGCCGGATCGTGATCGGGATACACCAAGGCCGTCGCGAAGGCGTTGCCGCTGGCTTTGAGCGTCGGCAACGTCAAACGGTCTACCGTTCGCAACAACAACTCGCGCAAACTCGCAAGCGTGCGATCCTCGAAGATGCCGTTGAGCGCACGCTCCACATCGCGCTCGTCGGTCACCTTGCCGGCCTTCACACGCCCGCGTAATAGCCGCGGCGACACGTCGAGCGCCACCACTTCGTCGGCCGATTTTAGAAACGACAGCGGCACGATTTCGCGCACCGGATAGCCGACCAGCGATTCGACCGTCGGCGCAACCGATTCCAAATGCGCCACGTTGAGCGCGCCGATCGTGCCGATTCCCGCAGTGCGCAACGCCTCGGCGTCTTGCCATCGCTTCACGTGCGCGCCGCCCGGCAGATTCTCGTGCGCAAGCTCGTCGAGCAGCACCACGTCGGGCCGTTCGCGTAGCGCCGCTTCGAAGTCGAAATCCGAAAACTCCGCACCGTTTACTATGGCGCGCCGGCCGGGAAGCCGCGGCAACCCGGAAGCCAGCTCTTCTAAATCGAGCCTGCCCTTGGTTTCGATCCAACCGATAAAGACGCGTTTGCCGCCGGCCTGCAACCGCACGCCCTCGTTCAGTAACCGCCGCGTCTTTCCGGCGCCCGGCGCGGCCGCGACGTACACCACCAAACGCGGTCGCCCGCCGATCTCGGCGAGCAGTTGTTCGGCCTTGAGGCTGCGATCCACGTCCGCCGTGTTCTGCGCGCGGCATGGCGCCCCCGCAAGGGCCGAGAACCCACCGGTGTGGGCTTGCTCTGCTACGCGCTGCTAATCGCCGCTTGGATCGTGGACCTGTTCACGCCGCAGTTGTTCGTCACGGCGATTCTGTTCGACGGGCCGATCGCGCTGAGCGGTTTGGCGCTCAAGCCGCGCCTAACGTTGCAGCTCTGTATAACGGCGCAAGTGCTCAACGTCATCGCCGGCTACACCGACGGCGCGCGCGCCGGACACATTTGGGATGCCATCGCCATTGGCGATCGGTTGCTTGCGGCCGCCTCGTTCGCGTTGGTCGCCTATCTCACCATCGTGGCGCAACGCCTGGCGCGCGAAGCTGGTGAATCCAACGGCCGCGCACGCCAAGTCGCAATCGAACGAACCCTACGCGCCGCCACCGGCCGCGTCCGCGAAACGCTCAACCTCGATTTGGTGCGGCGTTCGATTCTCAGCGAAACGATCGCACTGTTGCACGCCGCATCGACGCGTCTGATCGTCTACGATCTTCCGGCCGAACCGCCGCTGGTGATTCGGCTCGACGATGGCGGCGAACCATCGTATACGCGCGACGCACTCTCACCCGATATTGCGTCGCTCGTCGCTAAAACGCGCGAGGACGGTGCCATCGTGCACGTCACGGCTGACGACGCCGTTGGAAGGCTGCGGCTCGCTGCGCTCGACGGCGCAGCCGAGGCACTCGTTGGTGAGATTCCCGAGCAGTACGCCGGTGGCGCGCACGTGCTGTTTGCAATCGCCGCACCCGGCACGTCCTTCGATGCGGGCACGGCCGCCGCCATGAAAGCCTTTCTCGAGCAAGCCTCGGTCGCGCTCGAACAAGCCTACGTCTTCACCGAGCTCGGGCGTCGCAACGACGAGATCGCGGCCAGCCGCAACGAAACCGCACGCACCACCGACGTAATTCGCGACATGATCTACACCCTCGCGCACGATCTGCGCACGCCGTTGGTGGCCGCGGGAGTCACCACGAAACAGGCGCTCGACGGCGCGTTCGGGGTGTTGCCGGATCGCTACAGCGACGTCTTGCGCGCGTCGCAAGCGTCCAACGAGGAAGCGCGGCGCATCGTCGAAACGCTGCTACTGGTCGCGCGTTACGAAACCGGTGAAGAATCGCGCGTTAGCGAGCGCGTCGATGCCGGCCCGCTGCTCGATACCGCCGTCGAAGAACTGGATCCGCTCGCGCGCTCGAACGCCATAACGTTGCGAAGCGAAGTGCGCGACGCTCCGCTCGCCATCACCGGCGACCCGCACGAAATTCGTCGTGCGCTTCTCAATTTGGTCGCCAATGCGATTGCCGCCACGCCGCGAAACGGGAACGTCGTGGTGAACGGATTCGCGGACGCCGGCGACGTGATATTGCAAGTGACCGACGACGGCTACGGCGTTCAGCCCGACCGGCGCGAATGGCTGTTCCAGCGATTCGGCGGAACCCGAGGCGCGGTATCCAGCGGCCTAGGCTTATATATCGTTCGCCGCATCGCCGAAAAGCACGGCGGCAGCGTCACCTACGGCCCGCGAGATCCACAAGGCAGCGTGTTTACGCTCCGCTTGCCGAAAGCCCAAGAATGAACGCTAGACCGAAGGTCGTCATCGTCGAGGACCACGCATTGACGCGCGCCGGCTTGCGCGTTGCACTCGAGACAACCAGCGATGTCGTGGCAGAAGCCGCCGATGGGCCCCTCGGCTTGGAAGCGATTCTTCGCGAACGGCCCGACGTCGCTGTGGTCGATATTGGGTTGCCCGGTTTCGACGGGATCGAACTCACCCGCCGGCTTCGCGAAAGCGACGTCACTACTCGCGTGGTGATCGTCACGATGGTGGATGCTCCCGGCGAAGTGGTTGCAGCGCTGGCCGCCGGTGCCGACGCCTATTGCGTGAAAACATCCGAGCCCGAGCGCATCGTCAGCGCGGTGCGCCTCGCTGCCGAGGGGGGCGCCTATTTCGATCCGCAAATCGCCCAGATCGTGCTCGCCCACGTCGCGGGCCGCGAACGCGCTAACGAATTGCAAAGCGGTGCGGCCTCGCCGCTCACGCCACGCGAAACCGATGTTCTGCGTTTGATCGCCGAAGGCCGCGGCAACAACGAAATCGCCGAGCAACTCTACATCGGGTATGGCACGGTCAAAGGCCACATCCGCGATATTCTCGAGAAACTCTCGGCCGCGGACAGAACCCAAGCCGCGGTCACGGCACTCCGCAAAGGGTACATTTAAGGAAACTCCTAAAGGGGCGTTGCTAGTCGCTTTCGGAGAATGCGTTTGTTAAAGGGAATCGTCGTTGGCGTCGTCCTCACGATAGTGGTTATCGCTATCGGCGGACTCGTGGCGTTAAGGACGGGCATGGTTCCGGCCAACGCCGATGCTCGCCCGAATGGCCTTGAGGAGTGGGCTGCGCGTGCCTCGTTGCGCGCGACGATGCATCGCGAAGCTCCGAACGTCAACAATCCGCTGCCGCTCAACGATGCTAACGTGCTCGCCGGCGTCAAGCTCTACGCGCAGAACTGCGCCCTATGCCACGGAGATTCGAGTGGCAACCCGAGCAATGTTGCCAAAGGGCTGTACCAGCACGCTCCGCAGTTCGCTCACCACGGAGTCGAGGATGACGCCGACGGCTATACCTATTGGAAGGTCACCCACGGAATCCGTTGGACCGGGATGCCGTCGTTTGGCGGTTCGCTCAGCGATACGCAGATCTGGCAAGTGGCGCTATTTCTCAAACATATGGATAGCCTCAGCCCCACGGCCCAACGCGCCTGGTCGCAAGTATCGGTCGACAAATAATGCTGTATCAAAACGCCTTGTTTGATGATCTCGCGTCGCTGGCGCTCGCGTACATTCCGTACGGCGGCATCGATTTTGGTGAAGCTGTCGCCATCGCGTCCGCCGTCGGAACCGGCGATGCGTCTGCATTCTTTAACGCCTGGAGTTCCGCGGCCGATCGACGCGCGCAGCAAGCCCAACAAGCTGAAAGCGCCGGCCATGGTGAGTCGGCACGCGCGCTGCTCTTCAAAGCGGCCTGCTTTTACGGAATCTCGTATCGCCCGCTATTTGGCACACCCGTGGATCCTCGGTTAACCGCCGCCTTCGACAAGCAAATGGATACCTTCGGTAAAGCGGTCGCAATGTTAGATTCGCCCGCCGCGTCGCTGCACGTCCCATACGAATCTACGACATTGCCGGCCTACGCATTTGCTGCCCAGGATGGTGTCGATCACCGTGACCCGCTACTGATTTTCACCAGCGGTTACGACACGACGGTCACAGATGAGTATTTTGCGTCCATCGTTGCAGCGACGAGGCGCGGTTACGACTGCTTCGTGTACGATGGTCCAGGGCAAGGCGCCCCGCTGATCCGCGACGGTATTGCGATGCGACCCGATTGGGAGAACGTGGTGACGCCCGTCATCGATTGTGTCAAAGCAATCCCCGAATATTCCGAACGCCCGTTGGTGCTGTTGGGATGGAGTTTCGGCGGATATTTGGCGCTGCGCGCGGCAGTGCACGAATCTCGTTTAGCGGCGTGCGTCGCCGATCCGGGACTGTCGGGCGCGATGTCCGTCTTTGGGCGTGCTACGGGCGGCGCGAGCGCCGACCAACTGCAACGGAAGATTGACAACGACCCGGGCCTACATTGGCGGTTCGTGCAGCGCGGCTTCTGGGTGCAAGGAAAAGCCACGCTGTCGGAGTTTTTAACGGAGATGCAGCGCTACGACTTGGGCGATTCTGCCAAGCAAATTCAGTGTCCGACGCTGCTAACGATGGCAGAGAACGATCCACTTGCCGCCGGCGCCCCGCAACTGTACGACAGCCTAACCTGCCCGAAGACGCTGTTGCATTTTGCAGCCGAGGACGGCGCCGGCGGCCACTGCGAAATGGGCAATCGTTCGCTGCTCAACGGCGCAGTTTTCGACTGGCTCGACGACACAATCTGAATCCGGAGGTTACGCATGGCTAGACCATTAGTAAGCCCAACGGGCACGACGTACCGGAAAGCAAGACGCTTGGCGCTTCTCATCGCACTGATCGCTATCGTGCCGCTCGACGCGCGATCCGCAAGTACGGCCTCGCTGGATTTGCTTCGCCGGGCCGCCGACCCGAATCCGGGTCTAAAATCGTATACGGCCTCTGCCCAACTTTCCGCGACCCTGCACGTGCTGTTGCCGATGCACCGTACGTTCGATGGTACGGTCTATTATCTCAAGCCGAACCGAAAGATCGAATTTCAAAACGTTACGGGACAGCTGGCCCGGTTCAAGGATCTCGCTACGTCCACGCCGAGCTTTAGCAAGCTGAACAACGATTACACCGTAACCGCACTCGGCGACACCGGTACGATTTCGACCTATTCGCTCGTTCCAAAAAACACCGGTAGCCGCGTTAAGAGTATCGGTGTTACGGTCGGCGACGCGTCGGCGCTCATCCAACACGTGCAGTGGAACTATACTAACGGTGGGACGCTGCAGCTAACTGACTATTACGCGGAGGTAGGGACGTTCCAGCTACCTATGAAGTCCGATATCTCCGCGCGCTTTCCGGGCTACAGCGTCGATGGCACTCTTTCATTCAGCAACTACAAGCCGAATGTTACCGTGTCGCCCGCGGTATTTGCGTCGCCCAAAGCGTAGTGATAGTTCGACTCATGCTGTAACTCGCACCGCGTGAAGCGCGGGCGGCGACCATACGCCGCTCAGCGCTGCCGGCCGCGGCCAATACAGCCGGAAAATCAACCCGAATGCTTGGTCGGGGAGAGCCAACCAGTTGACGCTCGATTCGTCCGGGGGGGCGCGCTGAATCGTAATATCCAGCGAGTCGTCGGCGTTTCTTACCAGATTGTCGCGCGATCGAATGCTCGAATGTCGGACGTCTGCAGGCAGCCGCCGCAACTGTTTGTCGCACGCGGTCAGCGACCAAAATGCACGCGCCGGCGGCCGGTTCCATCCTTCGAAATGGAGGCGGTACGCCCGCGCGCCATGCAGCGGCTGTCCGGCATCGTCGGTGCGCGCGAAGCGGTACAACACGTCTTGCTCGTCGCCGGCCAAAAAATGAAAACGGCACGAGCGAGCGCGTTCGAGATAGGCGGTACTGCGTGCGTCGAACCGTTGCTGCGCTTCCCATCCGTCGACCGTAGCGGTCACCGGCAAGCCCGATTCGATGTAGCCAAGGGCCTCGGTAAAGCCCGCCGCGAGCGCGCGCGAATCGCTTCGTAGTACTTCGTCGATCGCGTCGCGCCACCCGATCGCGCTCGAATATCGTCCCGAATCGTCCAACAGCCCGCGCAAGCGCTCGAAAAACGCAAGACCGCCGGCATGTGCGATCGCATCGGCGACCGATCCACTCGGACTTCCCGATGCATCGGCGATCGCTGTTGCGCGGTCGTTATCACGCGGGCCGATCGGGGCAATCGAAACCTGCAAGTCCGCAATGTCGCCATCGGCCCTCACGGTCTGCGCCACTACCGCGACCCGATTGGTGGGCGCTTCGATGGTGCGCACGCCGTTCGGTGCGGTGCCGCCCCACGAGGGCGTAACGATTGCGTACGTTTGCCGTTGATTTCCGGTCGTGCGCGTGCCCAGCGATGCGAAGCTGCGACCCCACGCATCGAACAGCGAAAGCGAATAGTAGCGAGTCGTTTCGTCGGCCCTAAGGGCCACCGGCCTGTGGTGCAAATCGATCCAAGCCGTCCGAACGGCGAGGTCGTCGTTCGGCATGCTGACGCCGGCTAAAGCCGCATCGTCGCTCTGCGCGTTTCGGCGCGCGGCTGCATCGAACAGCACGAGCGGATATCCCCACACACAGGCGTCGACTGCGCCAACCGGCATCTTACGAACGTAATCGTTTTGACGCCCGCGTTCGCCGCCCCGTCTTGGACAGGGCGGCCAAGGTTTTCGCAACCGCTACCTGGTATGGTTTGGGGACCGGTGACCGTCCTCGGAGGTGTGGGGGATTAGCGTGAGCGGTTTGTCCATTTTGGCTGTCTCGCGTTTAACGCATCTGACGGCCGACACCATCCGCGCTTGGGAAAAGCGTTATTCTGCCGTACGTCCTGCCCGCGGCCGCGGCGGGCAACGGCTGTTTTCCGACGAGGATGTCAGGCGCCTGACGCTGTTACGAGAGGCAGTCGGCGCCGGTGAGTCGATTTCGCACATCGCGCATCTGCCCTTAGGCGCCTTGCGCAAACTGGTTCGCTTCGAGCGTCAGGTCGGCGACGACCTCGACTCTCCAATCGAACACCTGCTGCGCCTCATTGCCGCGTACGATTTCGTTCGGCTGCGTTCCAGTTTGGTTACGATCGGCGCGATGCACTCCGCCGTCGAATTTTGCGACGGCATCGTCGGCCCGCTGATGGAAGAAATAGAGTACTCCGCCGACGATCCGCACGTTCGCGCGACCAAACGAACGATGTTGGCCGAGGGGATTCATTCGGTGTCGGCCCAGTTCTTCGAACGCTATGCTCCGGATGCAGCGGCTCCGTCATGTATTATGGCGACGTTCCCTGGCGAACCCGACTCGGCGGCCGCGCTGCTTGCCGCCGTCGTCGCCGCCGAAATCGGATATCGTAGCGTCTTCCTCGGACAGTTAGCTCCGCCCGAACTGCACAGCATCGCGGCGGCGTCCGGTTCGGCAGCCGTGGGGCTTCATATCGGCGCCGCAAACGTCGATTTCACTCGGATGCTTGCGGATGTTCGTTGTCGTCTCGGGGGAGTGCCGGTCTTCGCGATCGGCGCAGGTGCTGCGTTCGATGGCGTGCAGAGTCCAATCCGTTCGATGCATGAGCTATCGGATGCGTTGCGCGTCCTAAAACAACGTCACGTTGAAGATCATGCTGGCGATCGCCGCGATCCCAATTCCCAGCAAGATGATTGCGGTGGCCAGGGTCATGGAGGGAGGGAAATTACTTTCCGCGTGGATCAATCCTTGGCTGGCCATCGCCACGCGTTGGGCTCGTAGCTCGACCATGAATCGAAGCTGGTAAATAATCCCAAGCACCAGCATCAAAACGCCGAGAAACACGAGCGCGAGACCGAAATGCCGAGCCGACGCGTCGCTGCCGATCGCTTTCGAATCGTGCAGCTTCTGAAAAACCTGGTAGATCGTAAACCCGAAGCCGATCAGCGACAGCGACGTCCGCACCACCGACATCAGGGTTCGATCGGCGCTCATCCGGGTGCGCTGAAACGACATCCCCGTCCGGCGCGACGATAGCTCCGTGTTGATCTTGTCGGACGCCGATTCGGACGTGATCGGTTCGGAAGGCATAACAAACCCACGATACGCACCCGCCGGGGCTTCCCGCGCCGGGCTGTCCAAGACGGCCCCTCCAAACCGACAGACCGCTTCCGATACCCTGAGAGGCGATGGAAGAGCTGTTGACCATGTTTTCCTCGGTCGTTGCCGAATTCGTAGAGGCGCTGGCGGCCCTCATCGTCTTGGGCGCAGCGTTGGAAGCTGTCTACGGGATCGGCGCCGGATTCTTTGCCCGGACCGACAAGACGCGCGGGCGCCGGCAGATTTGGACGCGTTTTGCGCTTTGGCTAGTACTCGCACTCGAGTTTACGCTTGCCGCGGATATCGTCCGCACCGCGATTCACCCGTCATGGACGTCGATCGGACAGCTTGCGGGAATCGCCATCATCCGTACGTTCCTCAATGCCTCATTAGCTCGTGACCTTCGCGAGTCGCAATCGTGGGGGAAATCTTGAGCGCGGAAGTATCCGGCTGGTAACTATCGCGGTTCTGTTATACTAGGATGAATAGGAGGATCAGCATGGCGAAATCTCGGCAACTAGCGGCAGAGTTTATCGGTACGTTCTGGCTCGTTTTCGGCGGCTGCGGAAGCGCCGTCATCGCGGCGGGCTTTCCATCGCTCGGCATCGGTTTTGTCGGCGTTGCGTTTGCGTTCGGACTAACGCTGTTAACGATGGCCTACACGATCGGCCCGATTTCCGGCTGCCACATCAATCCGGCGGTAACCGTCGGGCTCTGGTTGGCCAAACGCTTCCCCGCTCGTGACGTCATCCCGTACATCGTCGTTCAGGTCATCGGCGCTATCGCCGCCGCGGCCGTACTGTACGCGATTGCATCCGGCAAGCCGGGATTCACGGTCGGGCAGTTCGCATCGAATGGTTTCGACGCACTCTCGCCGGGCGGCTACAATATGGCCTCGGCGCTCATTGCCGAAATCGTCCTGACATTCTTTTTCTTGATGGTGATTCTCGGCTCGACCGATAAGCGCGCCCCCGTCGGGTTCGCCGGCTTGGCCATCGGTCTCGCGCTCGTGCTCATCCATCTGATCAGCATCCCAATCGACAATACATCGGTTAATCCGGCACGAAGCACCGGTCCGGCCATCTTCGCGGCCATGGGAGGCGGTGCGGAACTATCGCAACTATGGTTGTTCTGGGTCGCGCCATTGATCGGGGGCGGTCTCGCCGGCCTGTTATATCCCATCCTGTTCGGTGAAGAAACCAGCGTCGAACCGGTCATCGGCGACCTTCCAGGAGCGCGATAACATGGGAATGCGATATTTTGTCAGCATTGCCGCTTTGGCTGTGGCGATGACCGCTCCAGCCTGGGCGACGGGCACGCTGAAAATTCAACAGAACAACAATTCGATCAGCACGTATACCGACGTGGGCATAAAGATCGTCGGTAAAACGTTGATGCTGACGTCGGCCGACAAGTGGTCGACCGTTATCATTAGCGGAGGCTCGTGTGTCGAAGACAACGGGCTCAAGCGGTGCAACGCTAAGCAACTGTCGATGGACGAAGACGGTACGCCGCACGTTATTCCGTTCGTGAATGCGACGTTCTACTTCAACCTGACGGACGCTGACGTGATGCTGCCGTTATCGACCATTAAAATCGCGCCGAACTCGGTCATATTCTCTGCTAAGACCAACAAAGGCACGTATATCACCGGCAGTGGCACGATCGACGGGAAAACGCCATAATGAAAAAGATAGCATTGGTCATCGCGATCGCGTTCTTCGCTTCGTCGACCGCCGGTTTGCAAGCACGTCCTGGCGGCGGTGGCGGCGGTGGTGGCCGCGGCGGCGGCGGAGGCGGCCGTTCCGCACCGTCTCGCCAAACTGCCTCGCGCCCGGCCCCGTCTAATCCCGGCCGCGGGTTCAACATGGGCAACGACGTCCCGTCGTCGCGCCCGGGCTACAAGCCGCCGCAGCAGCAGCAACGGCCGCAACAACAGCCGAACCGTCCCAGCAATACCGCAAGTAACGGCAACAGCAAGCCGGGTAATGGCAACAACAACAACAACAAGCCTGGCAACGGCAATGGCAACAACAACAATAAGCCCGGTAACGGTAACGGTAACGGTAACGGCAATAATAGCGGAAATAACAACGGTAACCGCAACAACGGCAACGGAAACAACAACAACATCAACAGCGGAAACAAGACCGTCAACAACAACAACGTGAACGTTAACCGCAACTACAACGGCTACAACGGCTACGGCTACCACGGAACGGTCGTCGTGAACCCGGTGTACCGCGGACCGGCCTGGGGCTGGAATCACGGGGCCGTCTGGACGCCGTATCCCAGCTACTGGGGTGGCGGATTCTGGGGGGCATTCGCCGTCGGAGCGACGACTGCAGCCGTCATGGGCGCCGTCGTCAACTCGAATCAGACGTACACGTCCTACCAAGTGCAGCAGAGCAGTCCTGGTGCCACGCTGTTATCCAACTACGGATTGCAGCAAGTGCAGTGCGGATCGCCCAACCTCGTGGTCATCTACGGCCCGAATAACGGCGTGATCTGCGCCAACCCGAACGGTCAAGTTGCAGCCGGCAACTACGCCGTCAACGAGAACAACCTCACGCTGCAATCGCAATAGAGTCAGCTTCTCATCAACTAGAAAGGGCGTCGGCTGTTGTCCAGCCGGCGCCTTTGCTATTGCGGTGCGTGCATGATGCGCGAGATGTCGCGAGCGCCGTGAAGGGTTCGGGCGGTTACTAACTCGGGCGGCTCGACCGATTCAATGCCGATCCGCATGGCTTCACGAAGGTCGGATAGTCGCTGTTCATTCTTTTGTAACAAAATGAGGCCGTCTCACACCACCTCGCTGGCCGAAGCCGTCTCGTACCCCGCCGGCTTCTGGCACGCCGCCACTAGCGAATCTGAACTAGACTTAGTCCACTCGTTTCGGAGTTTTCCACAAGCGAGTACTGGATTTTTCCAAGGTGTCGGCGTCCGATTTTGGTACCCTGTAGCTCGAGTCGGGAGATCGGAACGGATCCGCGCTCAAAAAATTGTGAACTGCTTAGCTGAGTCTAGTCCGAAAACCCTAGGGTCGAAAAATGAGGCCAGGCGTCAGGGGTGCCTTTCAATCCAATCGATCCAGAAACGTGTCAGGTCGGCGCGCTGCACCGGATTGCTCGGACCATGGGTCGTGGCTGGAAACACAAGGAACTTGTTCTCGACGTGGTTGTCCGTCAACGCGTGATACAGCGCGTACGACTGTGAGATCGGCACCACCGGATCGCCGACGGTCGACCAAATCAGCGTCGGCGTCGTGATGTCTTTGTAGTACGTGATCGGCGACTGTTCGGCATAAATGTGCAGGCCATCGCCAACATACGGCGACGAGCCCAGATAATACGTGTTTTGAACGTTAGAAATCGACGTGTCATATTCGTTAGTCTCGTCGTTCACTGCCGCGCCCGAAACCGCCGAGCGCCAGATGTGGCTATGGCCGATCAACCACGTCGTGAGCAACCCGCCATACGACCAGCCGGAGACTGCAACCCGCGTCGAATCCGCATATGGCTCGCGCTCAACCGCGGCCAAACCGGCCATCACGTCGGTGCCCGGCCCCGCGGCAGTATCGTTTTGAATCGCGAGCATATACGCGTTGCCCAGATTGTCGCTCCCGCGATAGTTCGGCTGCATCACCACATACCCACGTGAAGCGATCAACTGTGCGAGCGGCCAGTCTTCCCAGGCGAACTCGAGGTTATTCGACAGTCCGGGGCCACCGTGAATCAATAGAACGATCGGAAAGCGTTTCGGGTTCTTCGGATCGTATTGCGGCGGCACCGTCACGACTCCGTCTTCCGCAAACCCGTTCGGCCCATTGTATTCGATCCGGCGCATATCGCCGATCGTCAACGAATCGAGGAACGAATTAAGGTGCGTTACCTGTCGCGGCGTGTGCGCGCCGGCAGCCAGAAAGAACAATTCGCGCGCGTGTCGTGCGTCGTTCGCTAGAAAAGCTAAGCCGCCGTTACGCGCAAACGACGCCGCTATGCCCGCATCGAAGGTGCTGCTCGAATACGGATCGCAGATAATATTTCTTGACCCAAGATCGAAGGGCACAATACCGTTTTGCACTTCGAAGCCCGGCGGTGGCCCATGATGCGGCAAGTCCGCTTCCCATGCTTTTACTTGGGTGCCTTCGCTCGCGCAGACGAGCATTCGCTGCCCGTCTGGAAACCACAACGTCCCAGCGACGTTGCGATCGAACTGCGGCAGTAATGCGCTAATGCCATGACCCAATGCGCCGTGAGACAGCATCAGCGTATTTTCCGCCAAGAAGTTGCCTCCGGCCGGATACCAGAACAAAAGTGAGTCTTTTGCGCCGTACGACGGACTCAACTCAAACTGAGGCAAAGCAGTTAATTTCGTAGGTGTGCCGCCGCGCGAGTCGACCTCCCAAATCGTCGATAGCTCGTCGTCGCCGGCGAACGGTGTAGCGACACGCGTAAACGCAATGCGCCGTCCATCCGGCGACCACGCGAACTGCGAGGTGAAGATGCCGCCCGGATCCGTCGGTGCAATCGTCCACGACCCGCTGGTTAGGCGGCGCGCACGGCCGCCGTCGGGTGAGATCACCCACAAGTGATCGGGCGGGGTGAGTGCCGTCGCGGTGTACTCGTTATTGCCCGCAAAGAAATAGTCGTGATGCTTTGCCAATGCGACGCGATTCGCGGGCAGGTCCGCCGCGACATACGCGATCTCGCGTCCGTCTGGCCTGTATTCGAAGTCGATGATATCCGTCGGACTCTGGGTGACGCGTACCACGCCGTCGAGCGAGCGCTGATAGACTTGCACCACGCCGTTTGCGTCCGCAGCCAGGTACGCCAAACGGGCACCATCCGAGGACCAGCGCGGCACCGCGACGTCGCGCCCGCGAACGATCGTTCGCATATGGCCCGACGCCACATCGACCAACACCAGCGATGGAACGTCTTCGGCTCGCACCAAATCCTGATGGTAGATCAGCATCGCGACGGTCTGCCCGTCAGGCGATATCGCCGGTTCTTCCAAATTCAAGATCCGAGCGGCGTCCGAAATCTGTAACGTTCGTGCGGATGCCGCGCTACCGGCCGTCAAAACCAGCGCCAGCCCCAATGAGAGAAGAAGAACGCGCATGGCGGAGCGTTCTCACGCCGGTCGAACGCGCCTGCTACAAAAAGCGGCGAAGCGTTCCCCGAAGCCGGCGCAGAAGAAGTGGCGATGCACGGGCTCACCCCGCGGCGCGCCGTCGCTGCCGCAACGCTCGCCTACGCGATCGTCTTTTTCGTGCTGGGAGCAGCTCGTTACGCGACGTTTCACTCGGGTGCCGATCTCGGATTGTTCGTGCAAACGATCGCGACCGCGTTCCACGGCTTTCACAACACGGTCGAAGGCACGTCGCATTTCGCCTACCATTTCTCACCGATTCTGTACGTGCTGGCGCCACCGTTGTGGCTTGCTCACTCGCCGCTCGTGCTCGTCGCCGCGCAAGCGATCGCGACCGCCCTCGTCGCACCTCCGTTGTTCGCGATCGCGCGTCGCAGAACCAGCGACTGGAGCGCTGCTGCGCTCGCCTGCGTCGCGCTGCTCTATCCGCCGCTCCAGGGCGTCACCTTCACCGATTTTCACGAAGTAGCGTTCGTGCCGGCGGCCATCGCAGCTCTACTGTGGGCCATCGATGCACGCCGTTTCGGTTGGGCCGCCCTGTTCGCGGCCGTCGCGCTCGCATCGAAAGAAGATCAGTCCACCGCCCTCGCGTTCGTCGGCCTCGTCGGTGCCGTGTATTTCGCACAACGCAAAGAACGCAGCGCCACCGTTTTCAGCATCGCGCTGTTCGCGGCGTCGATCGTCGTGTTTGCGACGTACTTCACCGCCATTCGAGCGTTGGCGGGCGCACCGGGGGGTTGGGTACCGCAACACTTCTACGAATGGGCCGGCTATGCGAAAGCGTTGCCGTGGCAAACGCAGATCTTCGGCCGCATCACGTATTTGCTCGAAGCGTTCGTGCCGCTGGCCTTCGTACCGTTGCGCTCGCGCACGCTAGTGCTTGCGTTACCCGGCTTTGCCGAAGTGCTGGCTTCGCGCGAGCCGCTCACCTACACCATGGGCCAGCATTACGCCGCAGTCTGGGTGCCGTACGTGCTGGTGGCGTTCGTCATCGCCGGGGCGCGACTGTTCGAACGCTCGCAACCTGGCGGTCGCCGTTGGACCTGGACAGCCGCCGCACTCTGTACCGTCGTGTCGATCGCGTTCAGCCCATTACACATCGGTCATTTCGTGCGCGTGCCAAACGCACGCGATGCCGAAACCACTGCGATGCTGCAAAGCCTTCCGCCAACCGCGACCATCGGCACCTACGACGAACTGTTTTCGCACTTGGGATTCGATCCCAATGCGCGCATCGGCGTGCGCAGCATGCCCGAGTACATCGTCTATGACCAGCACTATGCGTCGGCAGCGTGGGACGGAGTTCACTTGCCGGTCGTCCGGCGCGCCCGGCAGCAAGGCTTGTATGCGGTTGTCTCGGACCACGACGACATCGTCGTCTTACGTCGCACCCGCTAGCGCGCTTTTCGGCAAGGGCGCCCTGTGCTACAATCGGGGCACCGTGGAGGCGCTTAGCAACACCCCGCATATGGCGAAAAACTACCGGCTCGTGCACGAGATCGTGCACGGTCAGGGCCCCGGCGTACACCTCACCATGGCACAGATTCACGATTTGGCCGCACAACGCAAACCCGGCCTTGGATTCACCACGGTGTATCGCGCGCTCACCAAGTTGCGCGATCTCGGGCTGGTGTCCGAAATCATACTCCCGGGCGCCGACCGGGCGTTTTACGAAGCGGTCGCTCCGGCGCACGCGCATTTCCGCTGCGACGTCTGCGGGCGCGTCGACGACATCGAGTATTTGCCGCCCGAACAGAGCGTGCGCGAACTTGCCGGAAAATACGGGATCGAAGTCCGCGAAACGCTATTGAGCCTGCACGGTCTGTGCGCCGGCTGTCGGGCAGTCGCCGCAACGCCCGCCACCGCTTCTTAGCGCAGCAGACTTTCGCCGCTCGCGACGATCGCGTCGTCGGCTGGTCGCGGATTCCAACCGAGTACGGTGCGCGCTTTTTCTGAATTCGTCCGCCGGACGATGCCCAGTTGCGGCAACCATCCTGCTGCCTGCGGATTCTCGGTAGCGATGTGCCGCGCATCGGCTTCGGTCAACTCGGTGTGCGGTGCTTTCACGGCGCGCTCGCCTAAGCCGTGATGCAGCGCTTTGGCGACATCCAGAAGCGACAGTGGTTCGCCCGCCACCGCTATGAATCGCTCGCCGGCCGCTTGCGGCGTCGTCGCAGCACGCAGCAATAGATCTGCGACGTCGCGCACGTCGACCACGCCGAAATAGATCGGCGGGGCGACCGGCATATAGCCGTCGAGCATCGATTTAATGATACCGATGGAGCTCGACGTGCCGGTGCGTAGTGCGGGCCCGAAAATCCCGGCCGGGTTGACCGATACTAATTCGAGTCCGCGGCCTTCGCCTTCGACGAACCCCCAGGCCGCGCGTTCGGCCAACGTTTTCGATTTAACGTACGGCTGCACGTCGGCTGCATCGACGTTCGTCCAGCACTCTTCCAAAAATGGTCCGTCGCCGGCGTGCCCGTAGCCGATCGCACCGAACGACGATACATAGACCACACGCTTGACGCCGGCAGCGTGCGCCGCACGCAGTACACGCAACGTGCCGTCGCGTGCCGGCCGGATCAGGTCGTCTTCGTGGCCGGTGTGCTGGAGCGGAAACGGCGACGCGACGTGCAGGACGAACTCGCATCCTTCGACCGCTTCCTGCCAGCCGTCGTCGCTTTCCAGATCGGCAACGACGAACGATAAATGCTCGCCCGCGGCGACGCCTTCGGCGGCGACCATCTCGCGTACCGGGGCAGCGCGTGTGACGTCGCGCACGGTGGTTCGAACCGCGTAGCCGTTGCGAAGCAAGTGCAGAATCGCATGGCCGCCCACAAATCCGGTACCGCCGGTAACGAGGACCGTGTTCATAGTATGAACGTTCGCAATCTTCAGACTTCTTTCATTTCAATTAATTAGGCTTGCCTAAATTGTACCAATCGTTTTGCGATAACGTGCTGCTTTGAACGGAGATCTTGCTTGCTACCACAGATTCGCTCGACCGCCTGGCTCGCGAGCCTCACAACTCTAGGAAGTCTGCTGGCGTCCTGTTCGTCCTCCGGGTCGTCCACGATGATGCCTGCTGCCGCACCGGCAGCCGGATCCGCGGCCGCCAATCCCGACCTACGAAAAGGCGACTTGCTCTACGTTTCCAACAACGCCGCGGCTTCGGTGTTCGTGTACTCCTATCCCAAAGGCAAATTGATCGATCGTCTCACGGGCTTTACCAGTCCGACCGGCGAGTGCGTCGACGCAAAGGGCGACGTCTGGATCGTCGATGGCGGCGCCTCGCAGATCAGTGAATACGAACACGGCGGCAAGACGCCCGTCGTCACGTTACAAGATGCCGGTCAAACTCCGAACGGTTGTGCGGTCGACCCCAAGTCCGGAAATCTTGCGGTCACCAACTACGACTCCACATCCTTCGGACCGGGCAGCGTTTCTGTGTACGCCAAAGCGGAGGGCGATCCCACGGTGTACTCCGACTCGAATATTCACTTCATGCTGTGTGCCGGCTATGACAACAAGGGCAATCTCTTTGTTGATGGCGGCAATCCCAGCGGCCAGTTCCGTTACGCCGAATTGCAACGCGGAAAGACGACGTTCAAAGACATCACGCTCGACGCGCCGATCAACAGCGGTGGTTCGGTACAATGGGACGGCAAGAATATGACCGTCGCCGATGAAGGCGGCGATCTCGCTCCCGCGACGATCTATCAGACGAAGGGTTCGAAAGTCATCGGGTCGACGGTGCTGCAGGGAACCGGCGTCGTGTTTCAATCGTACATCGACGGCAACACGGTTGTCGCTCCCGACTACGTTAACAAATCGGTCAAGATATTTGCCTATCCGGAGGGTGGAGCGCAAACCGACGCGATCGGACACGCGAGCCAACCCTTCGCGGCCGTCGTTAGCCGGATCTAAAAAGTAATCGAGGTCAGGAAACATCGGCTCCGTCCGGCGGCGGGGTCGATGCTGTCTGGCTCACGTTTGGTAAGCGCAAGGAAAGCCCCTGAGGTGAACTCGAAGGGCTAGAACATGAAGACCTCGCCCGCGAGAAGCGATACGTCGCTTCAACCGCGAGTATTGGCGCATTACGGGCTCGTCGGCCCACTCATGGAAGCGAGTTTAGCGAACTCGCCGATCGTGTATTCCAACTACCCCGACGGACTGGATAAGCCGGCGGTCTATCACGTCACGCAGGTACCGCTGACACACACCAAATTGTTGTGGCTCATCCACGCTAAATACGCGATGTCGTTCTTTACCTGGGCTCCGCTCCCAGAAGACGACGAACGCTTGCGCTTCGGCCGGGTGCTGCTCGAGGGAGCCGGCACCGGGTTCGATCGGGTCAAACGTGCCGCAGCCGTCGTGCGCGACGTGCTGCTCGAGAAAGCCGGGTGGAAGTGCGTGCCGTTGATCGACGGCGGCAACGGCATCGCCTTGTGGATCCCGCTCGCGGATGCACCCCATGCCGCGCCGCTGCGGGCGCGCCTGCACGAACTGTGCGGAGAAGCCATCGCCCGCCATCCGGAGTTGATTTCGGGCGAGGCCAACACGCACGCCGACGGCCGAGTGCACGTCCACGTCTCCAGCAACGCCGCGCGCCGCTACAGTGCTGCACCCTATAGTTTGCGTCCGCCCGACCTCACCGTCTGCACGCCCGTGCGCTGGAACGAACTCGAGTCGCTGGCATCCGCCGGCGCATTTACCGATCGCGACATGCCCGCCCGGCTGCACGACGTCGGCGATGTGTTTGCGACGCAGGTCGAGCAGATGCCCAACCAGCGGCTCGACAGTGCGCCCATAACGATGAGCAATACACCGGCCCCGCACGGCCACGTGATCAAGGCCGCGATCGAGATTCTTTCCGATGGGAAAGCCCGTACGGCCGGCGAGATTCTGCACGAAGCCTTGCAACTCGCGTTGCTGACCGCCGACACCAAGCGCAAATACGTCTATACGGCGCTCACCGAATATATCGCGCGCCAGGTGGCGCACCAGCGGCGGGCGCCGTTTCTGCAGGACGAACAGCGGCGATTCCGCATCAACGAACCGGCCGACGATTGGCCCGATATCGAACCGGTGCCGCGCGACGAAGCCCAAGTGCGTGCGTTGATGGACCGGCTCGAGAAGACGGGATCGGGGGACGACCCGTTGGCTTTCGAAATCGCCGTATGCGACGCGTTCGCGCAGCTAGGCTTCTTAACGAAACACTGCGGCGGAGGTGGCGCGCCCGATGGCATTGCTGACGCGATCCTCGGCTCGCTCGGGTATCGCATAATCATCGAATGTAAGACATCTAAGCATCCCGTGAACCAAACGCAAGCGCCCGAAGAAGCCGCTAAGTTTCGTGACGAATATGCGGCGCAATACAGCGTATTGGCCGGACCGGAGTTTTCGTCCGAGCTCGAACTACTCGATGAGTTGCAAAACCACCGCGTCACGGCGTTCGCCGTGGCCGATCTGCAAACGCTGCTAGAACTCGATGCAACGGCGCTCGAGATAGAATCGCTGCTCTCGCCCGGTTACTGTAGCGATCGCATCGCCGACGTGCTGTGGCAACGGCGTCATGGAGCCGCCAAGCGCATCTCGACCATCGCGCACCTGATCGTGCAAACGGGCTGGAAGACGCAAGTTGTCGCCGCAAAACATACCAATTTGGGTGAGCGGCTGACGCTCGACGCCGCACACGACATGGTCGACCTCGCGCTCGACGACGACGGCAGCATGTTAGCCTGTATGCGTGCCGACATCGTGCGCGCGTTCGAAGTGCTGACCAGCGCGACCGACGGGCGCGCCGTGTGGGCCGACGAAGAGTGCTCGTCGATCGTCATCGTCCGCCCAGAATAAAGAAAAGGGGACTCGAATTGCCTCGACCATATGCCGCGACAGCAGTCGCATCTTTTGCGCTATTGTTTGCCGGATGTTCCGGCTCGTCAAACTCCGTCCAGCCGGCTGCGATCGCTCAAAGCGGCCCTTCCTCGAAGCTCGGACCGAAGGCTCCCAAGGGCGACTCGCTGTACGTTTCAGAGGAAAGCGGGCCCGCGGTGGTTGCCGTATATAGAGGCTCGCCACGTAAGCTCGTGCGCGCTATAGGCGAGCAGTCCACCGGGATGGCCTTCGATGCAGCCGGGCGGCTTTATATTGCGGGAATCTCGAGCGTGCTTGTTTACGCCAACGGCGGAAAGAAATTAGTTGAGACGATCTCGAAAAAACTACACTCGCCCCAACTCGTGGCTTTCGACGCCGACGGGAATCTGTACGTGGCGGATAAGAACGGCGTGGCAATTTTCCTAGGAGGCAAGGAACGCCGAATTAAGCGCATCCGAGTAAAGTTTGTCCAAGCTATTGCGTTAGATCCGCAAAACAATCTGTACGTTGCGTCAAACGAGCATCCCATCAGCGTATATGCCGAGGGCTCGACGACACCATTTCGAACGATATCGCAAGGCGTCGATTCCCCGGTAGCTCTTACCTTCGATAGCGCTGGAAACTTGTACGTGGCAAACGTCTTTACCACTGGCACGTGCGGTAAGAGTTCCAATGGGGGCTCTGTATCGGTCTACGCCCCGAATGGCTCGACGCCGATTCAGACGATAACTCCCGCTGACGGAATATGCAATCCGATCGCGTTTGCGTTCGATAGCGGCGGTAATCTATATGTCGCGAACTACATGGCTGGAACGTACGCCGGCAGTGTGACGGTCTATTCTCCAGGCAGTTTGAACCTACTTCGGACGATCACGGACGGAGTGGGCAATCCGCGCAGCCTAGCACTCGATAGCGCCGGAAAGCTGTACGTCGGCAATATGAGTATCAATCAGTATACCGGTGACGTCACGGTCTATGCCGCCAACAGCACGAACCTCATCCAGACAATGTCTTACAGTTCCAGAGCGTATCCGATCGATCTCGTAGTCGGGAAGTGATCAAACCGCTCGCGCTGGCGGCGATACTCATGGCCGCCGTCGGCGCGGCGAGCCCGTGCAGCAACGGCACGACGATCGATATGCAAGTGTGCTGGTCGAAGCGAAATGCAGCGGCGTCGGCCGAATTGAAGACGACCTACTCGGAGGCTATCGCCTACCTCAAATCATCACCCCGTCAAACAAGCGAGCTCGAAGCTTCCCAAGCCGCGTGGCTGGCGGTGCGTGCCAAGACGTGTTCGTTTCAATATCAATTATATAGCGGCGGATCGATCGCCCCACAGTTATTCATCGAGTGCAACGATACGGCCAGTCGCACGCGCGCGGCGGAACTATCGGCATTTACCAAAAGGACGGCGCATGTGAGCGAGCAGCCGGTATCGCAGGTCGCTGAGGTGCGTTTGAGCCGGATGGTTCGCTTGTATAACGAGCGGCTGAATCCGCCGCAACGAGCCCAGCTGGCCGCGTCGCAGCGCGCCTGGTTGGGGTATCGAGATGCATGGTGCGCGCTGGCCGGCGGCACGTGCGAGACTCGGCTTACAGAGGATCGCGTAAATCAACTCGAATCAACATGGGTCGGCGAAACGTTTTGGAGCTAAACGCTCAGCGCAGATAATCTTCCACGTCGACGTACGTGAGATGCGGGTTGAGCTGCACGAACTGGCGCAGAAGAAACTTGTGCCCCTGGCCCATGATGACTGCGACGCGATCGCCGGGCTCTACGACGCTCAAGATATTCGAGTAGATATATGTGTTGCGCGTGTACCACTGCGCAGTATACGCTGCTCCGGCATCGGCAGCCGATCTGCCGTTACCCGCCATTACCGCATACCATGACGCGTTTGCCGTGATTGCTTCATCGGTATTGAGGAAGCGCAGCAATTCGAGGTAGGTGCCGTGTTGCTCTAGGTCCGCCTGGCGCGCGAGCAACGCGTCGAACGGCACACTTGGAACGTTCTTGAAGTTGGCCTCGAGATATGCGTCGATGCGCTTCCCGTCGGCGCTGCTATCGTCGATCAGCGTGGGGCCGAATGTGTCGATGGGATAAATGGTCGTATTCGCGCATGCCTCCGCTAGGCGGAACCCAAATTGATACACCTCGTTCGCCGGAAGCGTGAACGTACCAGCTCGGTACTCTAGGTACCGCTGATTCCAAACGGGATCGCCGTAGGTTTCCTCGACCAGCACTTTATTCGGCTTGAAACGCGCGAGACGGTCGACCACTTCGCGAATCTGCGCCTGCCTTCCGGCCGAGAGCGGGCTGTCGGTAAACGTCGAGTTGTGCACGTCGTTTTTCGCCACAAAGTGGGCCACCCCAACGATCATGACGCGCGCGGTCGGGGGATTCTCCGCGGAGACGCTCGGCCTTGGCGCGATGCAAACCGCGAACGTGAGCAGAAGCGCGCCCCCGCGCGCTAACAGTTGCGGCAACATCCAGGTCACCCCACCGATACGGGTTTGCCCGGCTGAATGTTTCCGCGCGGAACGGGCTGGCGCTCGGATCCTTCGATTCGAGCGCGAGATTCGGCATTACATGCTGCTCTTCGAGTGGCCCTCGGCGTCGAAGTTATAGACGGCGGCTAAGTCGTGCATCGCTTGATTGAGCACGGCGTGATAGTCGGCGTCTTGCGCGATTCCGTACTTGGCGTCGATGTCGGTCATGACTTGTTCGTGGATACCGTGCGAAACGGCGCGATCCAACATCACTTCCACGCTAAAACCGTTACCAGTCTGGCCCGCCGCCCATAGAGCGCCGGCCAGCGCCTTGCCGTTTGACGGGCTGGGATTCGGCGTCGACGGAAGCGCCACGCCTTTCGCTTTGGCGATCTTAAGTGCATCGCTGACGACGAACGGAAAGATCGTTACGAAGTTCGTTACTTTGTCGGCTCCGAATTTCTTCGTGAGCGAAGCGACCTCGGCTTGGGTTTTGTCGCCAGCCAACACTTTGACCAACGTAATGGTCTTAAAGTTCGACGGACCACCGCCGGCGATGATCATCGACAGCGTCACGGGTAACGCGGGCGGTCCGGTGTACACGCCGGGGCCGGAAAAGCGCGACGGCGCATCGGTGACGTTCGGCAGCCAAGTTCCGGCCGCGCCGGCCGGTGCCGAGCTGAGAAGTGCGAACGCGGCAGCGAATGAGGTCAATGTAGCAAGTTTCATTACGATTGTATCTCCTTTGAAGTTGCGATGCTTGCGGAAATGAAATAGCGTGCGAGGTCGACGATCGCCGGCTGTGCCGTACGAACTGCAGATGCGTGTTCTCCCTGGATGCGGCCGGCGATCGCCCATCGGTCGTCGCTGAGAACGACTAGCGATCGTTGCGTGTCGTCGCCGGCAGCGGCCGCGTTTCGCCGGTAGATGGTGCCCATGCACCCGCCACATGGCCGTTCGCACGACGCCATGCAAACGCTCACCACGCTCGTCCCGCGCCGAAACGCGATCTCGGCTTGTTCGCCTACCGCAGCGGCTTCGTTAGGATAGAGCGCGATGGCGATGCTCGATTGCGCCGTCGATACCGCGTCTCGCGTTGCCGCCAGTAGTTGGTCGTAGCCGTCGATTTCCCAAATCGGCTCTGCAACGACGGGCTCGGCGATCGTGGTAAGAAGGCTTGTCGCATGCGATATCGCCGCGCTCAGGTCGGCCTGCAAAACGTCGCCCAAGTGGCCCGGCGAAACGGCGACGAAAAGTCCGCGGCCGGGACCGGGTCGGCGCGTAACCGCCTTGCGATCGATCAGACGATCGAGCACGTCGTAGATATTGCCACGCGGCACCCCCGAGCGCTTAGCGATCTCGTAGCCGTTCGCCGTGCCCGCTCCCAGCAGTGCGACGTATGCCCGTGCCTCGTACGCTGAAAAGCCTAGTCCAATCAGTGCCTGTTCGGAATGATCCATGGTCGGTAGTAGTGGTTCGAACAACTACTATCCTTCTCCGCCGACGAAGACGGGGCTCTACGGGTGCGCTTTGCTTACTACAACGCCGTAGAGTGTCACATAGATGTCGCCGCCGGTCCGAAATGCTTTGATAGGATTGCCGCCACGCGGGAAGGCCCACGATCGGAGGTTTTGTGCGTTCCCCTGGGGTCCGGCTGTCGGTCCAATGACGAACTTGCCGTCGAGAAAGAACTGCCCGAAGAACGGTCCGAGCACGTAGTTGCGAAGCGCAACCGAGCCGACGATCTTCGCATTTTTAGCAACAATTTTCACAATGGCGAGATGTGTTGGCTTCTGGTCGTACTCTTTGTTCGCGATGACAAAACGCCGGCCGTCCCACGCAATGCTGTCGGCAGCCAGCGTCCCATCGATCGGAATCGTCCGAAGCGATCTAGCGCTAGCTTCGAGCTCTGCTAATCGCGCAGAACCGCCGTCGGTAACGAACAGGTTGCCGCTCGAATCGTACGCGCAGAAATGAAAAGATGTAAAATCTGAATCTGCGTAGATCAGTGGCGAGCCTTTCGCCCGAGCATAGAGAGCAACGTTCCCGTTGAAGTTCGCCACTGCGAGGTTGCCCGTTCTGGGATCGACCGCGCAACCGTTCGGTAGGTACGGATCGCTTAATGTCTGGATCGGCACAGCTCCACCGTGCGCGTACTCGAGGATCTCCGGCGGAATCTGATTCGTGATGAAAACATTGCCCGCCGGGTCGACGCACTCGCCCGTTGGATATCGAAAGTTATTGAGTTCTCCAAGCAGTTGGCCAGTGGCGTAGGAAAATACGTACACCGTTATGCCTTGCTCGTCGGATGCATAAACCAAATCCTGTTGTTTTGCATCCGAAAGCGCGTTCGGGCGAACGGCCGGCAATTGGGCACCTGGCGGCGAGTGAAAGCCCGCGCAAGCGCTTAGCAGCATCGCGCCGGAACACCAGAGAATAACGAATCGCCACATCGTAACGCGCTATAGACCGGAACGGCCGCTGCCGCCCATAACGAACGGGATGTTATCTGGCGTCATGATTTTGGCTATGCCCCTGACTAACGCGCTGGCGACGCCCGGCGGCGGCGTATCAGCTTGCGCGCCGACCCACGCAACGATCGTCACGCCTTTCGCTGGAAAGTAATATTCGGCCGTGTTATATCCCGGAAGGCCGCCGGTGTAACCATACCAGCCCGCGCTGCAGACCAACGCCAACCCGAAATACAGATTACCATCGCCGGTGTAGACGCACGACTTGAGCGCCTTGTACGTTGCCGCCTTGCTGATTTTACCCGTCGCGTACATCTGAATCCAACGTCTCATATCGGCCATGTTTGAAATCATCCGCCCGGCCGCACCCATCAGCTCGACTGGAATCGTTCCGCTGATGTCTTTCCACGTGCGGCTTTTCGTCAATCCGTACCCGTGCGCCCAGGGTTCGGGCATGCCTTCGGTATCCGGATACGACGTATTGGCGAGGCCGTATGGCTCGAGAAGGCGCGTGCGGATCTGGTCGCCGACCGTGTCGTGGGTCAGCTTTTCTATAATAATCCCGAGCAGTAAATAATTGGTATTGCTGTAGTGATAGCCGGCGCCGGGCGCAAAGTACGGTTTCTGGCGCAACGCCCACGCAATTGTTTGACGCGGCGAAAATGTCGCGCCCCGTTCGAGCGACCCTTGCTGGAGTCGCGGGTCGTCGTACGCTTCCACCAAGCCGCTGCGCATGTCGCATAACTGACGAACCGTGATCTTGTCGCCGTTCGGAACGTTGAGACCCAGATCGAAGTGCGACACGGTGTCGTCGAGGCCGAGCTTGCCCTGGTCCACGAGTTGCAGAATGATGGCGACGACGAACGTCTTCGTGTTACTGCCGATCCGGAAGTGGTCCGCTATCGACATCGGGCGTTTAGTCGTAACGTCTGCGTATCCGTAGCCGCGTTGATACGACGCACCATTCCCGTCCCACACGCCGATCAGCACGCCTGGTACCGGCGTTTTCCCGCCGTAGGTCGCACGCACGCTCTGTACGACGGCATCGATTCGGCGCCGCACGGCGGCGTCCGCAGGCGATGGCGTACCAGTTAGCGCGGCGTTCGCGGGCATTGCCGGAACTGCGCTTCCCGCTAGCGCTAGCAGCATCGCAACAGTTATCGCACGCATCGACGCCCTCCTCAAGCAAGCTTAGTGAATCGATCGTTCTCGTTAGCCGGGCGATGTCTTTGTGACGTAGGTCATGAATATAGTAGCGAAGGCGCGCTCGCGCGTAACGAGAATCTACAAACGCATGACGTCTTTGAGAATTCGGCTGCTTTCCGCGGTCGCGACGCTCGGCATGTTGTCGGCATGCAACGGCGCTGCGACGTCGACTGTTCCGTCCGCGGCGCAACTGTCGACGCGCACGGTCGGTCCCGGTCAAAGCGCGAGCGGCGGAAAAATTAAGCACGTCATTCTCATGATTCAAGAGAATCGTTCGTTTAACGATTTCTTCGCAACGTTTCCCGGCGCTACGGGTGCGACGAGCGGCTATTACTTAAAGAAGACGGGCAACAAATATGTAAAGACCGCGGTGGCGCTCACCGAAGGTGGGCTGCCCGCGCCCGACATCAATCACGATTCTCACGCATACAACGTGGCGTGCGACGGCAGAGAATACGTGTATCCGAAGACGTCGTGCGACATGGATGGCTTCAACCTCGAAGGTATCCTCGGCAACAATCCGGCCGGATTGGCACCCTATCAATATGCGAGTCCGGCGTCGATTGCGCCCTATTGGACGATGGCCAAGACCTACGGTTTGGCCGACATGCTGTTCCAAACGCAAGGCAGCGGCAGTTTCACCGCTCATCAAGACTTCGTGCACGGCGACACGGTCTATCCCAACACGGCGTGCGGCGGAACCGGACCGAACTGTACGTTGATCGACTTTCCGACCGACGGGGAGAACTGGGGATGCGCCGCACCGCCTGCGACCACCACGCAACTGTTAACATTTGAGGGCAAGTACCTCGTTAATGCGGGCCCGTTCCCGTGCTTAACCTATCCCAACAAAACGATGCCCGATCTGCTCGATGCCGCCGGCGTCAGCTGGAAATACTACACGCCGCCATACAAGAACCATACCAACGGTGCGCTGTGGAACGCGATGGCAACGCTGTCGCCGATCTATAACGGACCCGACTGGAAGAGCGACGTTTCGATCCCGCAAAGCAATATTCTCAAAGACATCGCCGGCGGAACGCTGCCGTCGATGAGCTGGGTGATCCCGACCGAAGCGGACTCCGATCATCCCCACGGACCGAAAGCGCAATACGACGGACCGGAGTGGATCGCGTCGGTCGTCAACGCCGTGGGCAAGAGCAGCTACTGGGATTCGACCGCGATTATCGTTACCTGGGACGACTGGGGCGGCTTTTTCGATCCGGTCGAGCCGGCACACTTCGATAACCAAGGCGGCCTCGGCTTCCGCGTGCCGATGCTCGTGATTTCACCCTATGTCAAAAAGGGCACGCTATCGCATACCCAGTACGAGTTCGCCAGCATCCTCCGATTCGTCGAAGACAACTTCGCGTTGGGCCAAATGGGAACGCCGAGCAATCCCGATCGCGACGCCAGCGTCACCTCGATCGCCGATATGTTCAAGTTCACGATTCGTCCGCGTACGTTCGTCGAGATTCCGTCGAGCCTCAACGAGGCACATTTCTTGCACGAACCGGTTACGTATGCGCCGGTGGACCGGGAGTAGTCGTTGGAAGGTTGAAACAATCGACATGCACCCAGTAGAAGTCGGCGTTGATAATATTTTCGGCAGTGCCTTCGCAGTCGCTGCCCGCATAGACGTCGCGAACGTAGTCGACAACACCACGTGAGCCGAGACGGCGCGGGTAGTAGGCGATCGCAGTCCAACAAGGGCATATGATGTCGGCGTCCATTAGCAAATGGGCGGCCGGCGTGCCGGCGCGCATCTGAGCCGAGAACTCGCGCTGCAACTGCGATAATTCGTGCGCGTTGGCTATGGCCGAACCGCCCCACAGTGCGGCGTACAATGCGAACGGCACGGCTGCATGAACGGCAACAAGCCGCGCGTCCGTACGAATCCATGCCTTGCGGGCTGCAGCGACCGACCACGCGCCTGCGAAGGCGAACGGAAAGCCGTATGGGATGAGACAAAATGGCGTAGCAAAAATTCCTTGCGACCGGAAATACGGACACAGCAAATCGCCGCCCGCCAATACTGAAACGACAATCGCCCAATAGGGGAGAGGCACCGGAATGCTTTTCGCAAAAATGAAGAAGAACGCCAGAAACCCGAAGAGCACGAGCCAAAGCAGCGCGCCCAACAAGAACACCGACCATCCGACCGAGTACGCAAAAATCGGATGAAAGACGAACGCAACCGCGCACGTCGCAACGAAGAAGATAATCTCGAGTTTCTTCACGCGTATCGATCCTCTACTCGCAGAGCTGCGAGACAAAATAGTAGGTCCGGGCGAAACGCGTTACGCTGATCATACAGTCTTTCTGACCGTCCCGTACGATCTCAGCGATTCGCCCTGGGCCAACGTGCTTCCAATCGTCGACCACGAAGTTCCAGCAACTACAGATCGGTGTACCGGTCCAGACGACGTGCACGGCGATATCCGGACGTTTGGGCGGCAGTAAGAACGCCTTGGTGCCGTCTCTCGGATACCCGCTGCTGGTAGCCGGATGTTTTATCGCCGTCTGCATCTTCGGCCGCAGCAATTCCGCGTCGAGTGCGTCGTAGGCGTGATCGGTTTCTCCGCAGGTTCTCGAGACGTCGTAATCATCGGCCGATACGATTCGATTGAGTCGGACGGAACAGCCGTAACCGCCGTCGCGGCGCAGCAGAAGCAACGCTTGGGATTCGCCGACGTTGCTTCCATCGTGGACGATAAACCTCCGACAGTCGCAGAGCAAACTACCTGGATCTAACTGATACGCACTAAGCTGTGGAGCATCATGTGGAATGCCGCGAGCCGAAACGGCCATGAGGGAAAGCGACGTCGTCACCAGCCGGTCTGCCAGTTGGCCGCCAATCAGATAGCAAAGGGCGATTGAAATGGGAACGGCGGCGTACGCAAACGCAGCCCGCGCTCGCCGCTTGGTCGCACCGACGGCTTCGACCGCCGCCCACATGCTAATGGTAAAAAAGGGGAAGCCGTACGGCATGATACCGAACAGAAACGAGCCGATCGCATCGAGATCAGAGAGTCTTCCGTCCCAAAGATGCGGATTCAGGAGCGAACCTAAAACGGTAGCCGTCAGGAGCGCTCGAGTGGACAACGGCAGTTCGATCTCCCGCGCGACCTTTGCGAGAACGATAAACGCCGTGATTGCAATGAGATCGAGGAAGAAGCCGAGTAGCAACGCGGTCGAAAACTCGGCGTATAAAAAAAGCGGCTGAAAAAGTAGCGCCGCCAGGCAGGTGCCGCCAAAGCACGTCCACGCAACGATTGATAAAACTTTGTATGGCAAAGTATATGTCCGCAAATACGGCGTGTTTTGTCGAACGATCATCGGCTTTGAGGAAGTTAGGTGCCGTAACGCCGCTGGCGTAACGCGAAATCGTCGAGCGCGGCGTGCAGATGTGCTTCGTCGAAGTCGGGCCAGTAGGTTTGCGTCGCCCAAAACTCGGCGTACGCAGCTTGAAATAATAAGAAGTTGGAGAGGCGCTGCTCGCCGCCCGTGCGCACGATCAGATCCGGATCCGGCAGGCCGGCGGTGTACAGGCGGCTGCCGACGGCACGTTCGTCGATCGATTCGACGTCGCGCAGCCCGGCGCCAACCTCGCGAACCAACGCGCGTACCGCGTCGCTAATCTCGCGCCGTCCCCCGTAATCCAGCGCGACGTTGAGGGTCAACCTGCGATTCGCGGACGTTTCATCGACCAGCCCTTGTAGCGCGTCGCGCGTTCCGGCCGGAAGCCGGTCCACGCGTCCGCATAGCCGCACCCGGATGCCGTCCTTGCCGAGCGCCCGCAGTTGGCCGCGGGCGGCACGCGCGCACAACTGCATCAAGCAGTCGACTTCGTTCCGTGGTCGCTGCCAGTTCTCGTCGGAAAACGCGAAGACGGTAACCACTTCCACGCCCTTGCGTTTTGCGGCGCGTACTACTCGCTTCAGTGCAACCACTCCGCGGTAATAACCGTATGCGATCGGCAGTCCACGCTCGCGTGCCCAGCGGCGGTTTCCGTCCATGACGATGGCGATGTGACGTGGGGTAACGCTGCGGTCCATGTTTACTTTGTATCACAAAGTTACGAATACGCGCAACCCTCGCGCGAAAGTTTTATGCTACGTCGTGGCGAGGTTGCGGCCAGCGCGCTGCGGCGTGCGCTCTTGCACATCGCGAACGACCGATTCGAGTTCGTCGATGTATGCCAGAAAGCGTTTGCGGCCGCGCGGCGTAATGTGATAGACCGTCGTCGGCCGCCCGTTGCCACGTTTCTTTTCGACCTTCAAAATCTCGACTTCGGCCAACGCGTGTAAGTGCCGGTTTAGGTTGCCGTCGGTTAGGTCGCAGGCGTCTTGTAAGTCGGTAAACGTCAGGCCCTCGGGATGCGCGATCAAGCACGTACAAATCGACAAGCGCCCGCGCTCGTGAAAGATCCGCTCCAAGCCGGGATAGGAGAAGGGCGCCTCTTGTTCGTCAGGCATGCGAACGCGACTCCCATAGCAATGCTCCGATCGCGAGCTGGCCGGTGCCGAATCCCAGCGGCACCACCCACCACGAGAGTGCGATATCGGATAACGGCGTGGCTAAAAACCCAACTGCCAACGCGGCGAACCCGATCGTCACCCATAGCGCACCGTCGGGGATCTGCGAGCGCGATGCAAACAATCCGATCGCATACAGCGCGAACCACGTTCCGGGCAAGAGCGTATACGCACCGGCGTGGCACAGCGCGACGGTGATGGCCGCGCCCAAAATGACGCTCGGCGCGATGGAAATCGCCGCCGACCGGAACTGGCTGCGGTCGTGCGCGCTGCGGTGGCTGAACAACCAGATCGCCGCGGCGCCATAGTTAATCGCTAGTGCGGCGGCGGCGCACGAGAACCAGATCGTTAGATAGGTCTGCAGCTGGCCGTGGGTGGCCGCCAAGGGTGCGACCCAAGCTTGGGTCAGACCGGCCAGGATCGCGCACAATCCGCTGGCGGCCGCCGCGGGTGCAGAATAGCCCTCAAAACGCTGAACGCGCGCGAGACGCTCGCGAACTTCCTCGAGATCGGAGAGGGCGCGGTTTAACTCCATCCCATACTTTGTAACACAGAGCGCCCCCGTGGCGCAAATCCGCTAGGTCCGCTCGATTGCCTCGTTCAGCCGTGCCTCGATAAAATCGCTGACGTCGTGCGTCCCGACGACGTAAAAGCGCTTTCCGGAGTTCACATCCTGAATCGAACCGCGCCAGCTGCCGTCTTCGGAGCCGGATTCGCCCTGTAACCACATCCGCACGACAAAAACGAGTTCCGGGCGAGATCGTTTCTCCACCGTCCCATCGTAGCAGTCCGGCATGCGGCCATCGTGCGCGGCTTCAGGCATCGTCGGCAATCGCTCGATTTGCTGGTAATTCGAGAAACGCGGTTCGCAGTGATTCGTCCTCAATTCGGGCCGCGAAACTGGTAAGCGACGATCGCGCCCGGGCCGACGCTGCGTCCGCGTCGCGAGCCGCGCCGGCGACTCTGAACCCTTGCGCGGCCGCCCACCATGAGTAATGCGGCCACAGCGCCCCGTCAAACGAGACGGCCCCGATGCGCGCTAGTTCGCGTGCCACCTCCAGCGCGCGCTCCGGTCGTTCTGCCTCGACATAGGCCAACGCGAGATCCGTCAGATCGTCGACGAAATCGTGTGGCTCTTGTACCGGTCGCCGAATCGCGAGGCCGGCTTCGAGATGCTCGATCGCGGCGTCGAAGTCGCCGAGCCGCCGCTCGGCGTTGCCGAGCGTCGACAACGCGGCGGCCTCGAAGACCGGATAACCAAGTTCGCGCGAAAGCGTTAGCGCCGATATCGCAAGTTCTTTGGCTACATCCAAATGTCCGAGTTGCCCGTGCACGAAACTCGCGTTCACGCGATTCGCGACCAACGTCCGCTTTTCCCGAACGGCTTCGAACAGCTCGTTGGAGCGGTCGATGGACCGCAGTGCCTCGGCGAACGAACCGATGCGCAGCAGAAGCAGCACGCGATTCGTATGGGTTAGCGCGATCCCGCGTTTGTGGCCCAATGCCTCATACATTGCAAGCGTCGCATCGAATTCGTGCAGCGCGAAGGTGTAGTCGCCCAGCCACGCCGCCGTGACGGCGAGGCGTCCTCGCGCGGTGGCCTGGCCTTCGCGATCGTTTGCCCGCACGTACAGTTCGAGCGATCGTTGCGTCAGCGAAAAACACCCTCGGTACTGCTGCCGTAAGAGCGCCGCCACCGCGGCGACGGCGAGGGAATGCGCTTCGAAGGCGAGATCCTCGACCGCACCTGCGCGCTGTTGAATCAGCGCAAGATAGCGTTCCGATGACTCGAGGTCCCCGGTGTTCGACGTCGACTCGACCAGAAGATGCAGGCATTCCAGTTGGCCTCGAACATTTCCGGAGCGCTCGTATTTGGCGAGCGCGTCGAGCGCGAACCGCTTCGCGTCCGCTGCATTGCTGGCGTTTGATGCATGCGTGGCGGCCTGCGTCGACGCTTGCGCTCGGGCGTCGTCATCGAGCTCCTCCGCCAGCGCACGCAGGCGTTCGAGGTATGCCGTTTCTTCATCCGAATCGCCGAGCGAGCGCGCTAGAAGAATGCGTCGTAGCGTTACCTCGAATGCCGCGTCCGGGCGTTCGTTGCCTTCAATGGTTTCGAGCAGCTCGATGTCCGCGCGCTGTCCCTCACGGTCGCCGCGCCGGCCGTGCGCGCTTTCCCGCGCATAGAGCGCCGAGCGGCGCTGTTCCGGCGTTTCGGCATTTTCTAGCGAACGGCTCGCCAGGGTGATCACGTCGCCGTGTGCGTGGACGTCGCGCGCGGATTGCGCGGCCGTCAGATACCATTGCGCGGCCGTCGAGCGCTCACCGCATCGTTCGTAATGCCGGGCGATCTCTTGCGGGGAGGCCGAACCGCGCGAGCCCTGCGCGGCTTCCAGGCAATGGGCAATCCGCAAGTGCCGTTGCGCGCGAAATGCCGGATCGATCTCCGAATACACCGCGTCCGCAATCAAATGATGGCTAAAAACGTAGTCCGAACCCGACCGCGCGCCGGCTTCACGAAGAATGCGCCGGTCCAATAGTTCGTCCAGACCGCGCGCGATCGACGTCGTCGAAAGGTTCGATACTTCGCGAATCAGCGAAAGCGTGCAGCCAGAGCCGGCCACCGCTGCAATCTCCGCGACGGTCCGCCCGTCTTGCCCGAGCCGTTCGACCCGCGATGCGATGACGTCCGAAACGCTCGTCGATACGTCGAGTGGATCGCGCGATTCGGCAATGGCGCGAATCGCCTCGTCCAAGAAGAGTGCGTTGCCTTCGCTTTGCATGAATAGCTGCCGCGTCAGGCCGGCGTCGCGTTCGCGCAGTCCCTCGACTCGCTCGATTAACTCGCCTACGTTGGTCTCGTCGAGCGGATCGAGCTCGATTTCGGTAAGGTTCGGATGCGACTCGAGCGACCGGCGGAGCATTCGTAGCGGATGTTGCGGCGGTGTTTCTTCAACGCGATAGGTCGCGACGATCAGCACCGGGCGGCGCGCGATGTCGCGAAAAATCGAGCCGAGGGCTTCGACCGTCGCCGGACCCGCCCAGTGTAGGTCCTCGAGAATTAACAAGAGTGGACGCGGCGTCGCGAGCGTCGCGACGGCGTGTGAGAGCGCTTCTTGGACGCGCGTGGTCGCGCGGTCGGGCGACGTTTCATAAAACGATACTTTTGCCGGCGCGTCGTCGGCCAGTTCCGGCAAGAGCGGCATTAAAACGGCGCGACGCTCGCCACTCAGCGGCCTTGCCTGCAGCAGTGGTAGTCCCGAACGCAACGCTCCGACGATCGACTGATAGGGTGACGATTCGGGAGCCGAGGTGCTGCCTGCGAACGCGCGACCACCCTCGCCTTGCGCGATGCGCGCCAGTTCTGCCGCCAGTCGCGACTTGCCGGCGCCGGCTTCGCCGCCCAAAAGAACCATGCCGCCGCTACCGCGCGCCGCGCGACCCCACGCAGCCGTCAGACTGGCCATCTCGCGCGTTCGCCCAACGAATGGCAGCACGGTTGCAACGCGCGCGGGCGACGAATCCGCGGCGGCAACGGATGCGGGCGACGGAACTCCGGGTACGGCTTCGCTGCGAAGAATCGAACGGCGCACGGCCACGGTCTCGGGCATCGGCGATATTGCCAGCTCGTCGCGCAGTTGGTTGGCGAAGCGATCGTATTCGGCTAGCGCTCCGGCGGTGTCGCCCGATTCGTAGCGCAGCGAAACCAGAATGCGCAGCGTATCTTCGCGCCAGGGGTCGGTTGCGAGGATGCGCTTCGCATACGCAATAGCCGAACCGTAGTCGCGCTCGGTACGGCATCGATCCACCAGCCGGTCGAGTACGTTCAAATACCGCGAACGCAACCGCTCGCGCTCGGGCAACGCCCAGTCGTCATAGACGCTTTCGAGTAAATCGCCGGTATACAAATCCACGGCTCGCTCGTAGGTGGCGGCGTCGCCGCTCAACCGTTCGAACTCGATGAAGTCGATGGAGGCGCCGGCCGCGTCGTTCCAACGTACGGTGTCCGCGTCCGTTACGATCCACGGACCGGTATCGCATTCCGGGAGCGCTTTGTTCGCAAGATACAGATAGCGCCGCAGTTCACCCAAGGCGGCAGTTTCGTCGGTTTCGGGGAACAGCGTGAAAGCGAGCGATTCGCGCGATACGACGTGGCCGCGTTTGAGCAGCAGCACGGCCAGCATCGCTAGCGTCGTCGAGCGCTTTGCAAATTTAACAGGCTGGCCCGCGTAGCGAACCTCGGGTTGCCCGAACAGGCGCACGTCGAGCATGATCGCCACGTTCGAGCCGAAGTCGAATCTTCCGTCGCCGGAAGCGGCTTCGGCCCGTCGTTGCAAACAGCCGGTGGTTATCGCTGCGCCTCTACTCTGCGCCGCGCTGGATGGCGCGTTGCTGGAGTCGGTTGGCCGCCTGTCTGAAAGCAGCCCGCATCGACGGAACGCTGGTAACCGCCGCTGCCGTTTCCAGTTCGGCACTAACGGTGAGATAGTCGATCGCGCGCATTTCCTGACCGAACCAATTCGGATGCAGCGGATGAATGAATCGGTAGACCACCTCCAGCGAGATATTGTCGCCCAGACTGTGGATGAAATTCACGGGAAGCCAGTCGCCGTCGTTATCGGCGCCCTTTGCGAGCCCGGTTTGCACGTCGTACAACGTCCAGGCGCGTGCGATGGCCGCCTTGGCCACATCCGAATAAAACGCAACGCCGGGCGGAATCGGCTGGGTATTGAGCGCCACTTTTTCGAGGGTGCCGTTCATGGTAGGGATCCTTTCATTGAGAGGGAGCGTCGTGGGGGCGAACCGGACCGTGACTCGGCTCGCTCACCAACCATAGCGGCGCTCCGTGCCGCTCGCGTGCCGTCCCGACTCGCACGCTCTCGGCACGCCGTGCGGCGACAATGCATGCATGAAACACGTTCTGTCGCTCCTCGCAGCAATGACGTTCTGTACGTTAGCATTCGGCGCTACGGCGCACGCCGCGTCACCGCTGACCGGAAATGGCACGTTCGGCCGGCTTGACGACATCGCGTCTAGCGACGGCATGGCTTCCGGCGGATCGCGTAGCGGGCACACGCTGCATATCGCACTCGTCGCGCGTTGGGGAATGTGGTACCCTGACGGGCCGCGCACGATGGGTTTGCCGATCGAAGCTTTCGGCGAGGCCGGTCGCTCGCTGCAGATCCCGGGGCCGCTCGTCCACGTTCCGCTTGGCACGCGTGTCGTTGCTTCGATTCATAACGAACTTGCACACGATCTCACCATCCGCGGGCTCGCGAACGGCTCCGCGGCGTCGCAGGTTATTATAACGGTGCCGCGCGGTGCAACGCGTCACGTTGCGTTCACGCTCGATCGCGCCGGAATGTTTTATTACTACGGATCCGATTTTGGTGAAGGTCTCGCATCGCGATTTGCCAGCGACGCCGAGTTGTCGGGAGCCATCGTCGTCGACCGTCCGCACGCGCCGCCCATCGATCGCGTCTTCCTGTTGAGTATCTACGCGCCGGTGATCGAGCCGACCGTCGGGCCCAACTTTCTCTACGCGCTCGAAACAATCAACGGGCGCTCGTACCCTGCGACCGAACGCTTGTCGTACGAACGCGGACAGCACGTGCGCTGGGGCATCGCCAACGTTAGCGGTATGACGCATCCGATGCATCTGCACGGGTTTTACTTTCGCGTCGACCGGCCGCAAGCGTACGATGAGGTCACGCATGCGTTTCATCCCGGCGATGCAGAGGAGATCTCTTGGGTCGCCGACCGCGCCGGAACCTGGATGTTCCACTGCCACATAAGCGATCATATCGTCGGACACGCGCCGATCGCCGACATGCGGGCCGCCAAAGCCAGTCCGGAGTTCGCGCTTGCCAAAGACCCCGAAGTGGCGGTCGCCAATCGGTTTCATCGCGCGGACATGCCGATGGGCGGCATGGTCGTCGCCATCCAGGTGCGCCCGCGTCCCGGCGATCGCGCCCCATCGGATGCGACGGCGCCGCGGCGAATGACGTTAGCGGTCGACGCGCGCGATGAAAGCGCGCCACCGTACCCCGGGCTCACGAAGGATACGCTGACTTTAGACGACGGCGCGTATCACGAGCAGTCCAGCGGGAACGCCGGTCCTCCCATCGTTCTCACGCGCGGACAACCGGTTGCGATCGCCATTACAAACAACACGCGCGAGTCGACCAGCATTCATTGGCATGGTATTGCCTTGCAAAACAGCTACTTCGATGGCGGCTCTGGGATGGCGATGCCGATGGGTCAAAATGCGATGTCCCCGGCGATCGGAACGAAGCAGACGTTCGTCGCGCGGTTCACGCCGCCCGACGCCGGAACGTTCATGTATCACGCGCACATGGACGACGGCTGGCAACTCGCAAGCGGCATTTATGGGACGCTGATTGTGCTGCCGCCGCATCAGACGTTCGATCCGGCCACCGATCACGTCGTTATGATCTCGGAGTCATACGAACGTGCCGGCAGTCCCTACGTTGCGTTCAACGGACTGTTAAAGCCCCCGGCGCTGACGGTTGCCGCCGGCGTACCGCAACGCTTGCGCATCGCGGTGATGACGCTCAGCGGCGAAAACCTCGTCGCGTCGCTCTCCGACGGATCGCGCGTTTTGCAATGGACGCCCATTGCCAAGGATGGACGCGATTTGCCGTCTGCGCTTCGACAAGAGCGCGTCGCAACGCAGGCGCTCACCATCGGCGAAACGCGCGACTTTCGCTTTACCCCGTATGGCACGGGCCTGCTGGAGTTGAAGGTGTACGATCTAGACAACGGCAGCATGCTCGTTGGAACGCAGCAGATCGACGTGCGGCGTTAGAAGAAGACCGAAAGGTCGAGTCGCGGGTCCAGGTAGTTAGCGTGCCAACCTTGCCGAACGCGATCGCGGAGCATCGCCTCGCCGGCGCCGAACGCATAGAACGCAACGCGCTTGTCGCGCGCAACTGCCGGAGCGTCGTTCAGATCGGCGATCACGTGTGCATACGTTCGATCGGAGTCGGCGGCTAGCAGCGAGGCCTGCGCGTCCGTTAAGAAGGTCTCGTTCGAGGCGTGCGCTTGCGCTGCGGCCTTCGCAATTGCGAACTCTGTGTAGCGCGCGACGCCCTCTTGCCAGCATTGAAACGCGAAATACTTCCGATCGCCCTCGGGGAGAGACGCGGAGAACGAACGCAGCATCGTAACGAACGTCGTGGCTTCGGCCGCCGAGTCCGAGGTTGCAAGCGCTTTGGCCAGCTGATGGGATAACGCCGCAAAGGCGGCATCGACTTTAGCATCGGAATACGGGAACGGATAATTAAGCATCCACATCCCGCTGTTGCCGTTGGGCGCGAGCTTTAGCGCGGCGACGCTCGAAAAATATGGCGGCCACGCATCTTTCCATTGGTGGAAATGTTCGTGCAGCAGCGTGATAATCTAACGCATCGGTTCGTGCGCCTGCACGAACTGCGGCTCGCCGATGACGATCGTTGGCACGCCGTCGGCCCAAGGGAACGTCGCCTCTAGGTTGGGTGGAAACGACGGTGCCGGCTGTGGCGACGCGAAATTGCTCTCGACCGGTCCGTTTGCGGTGAGGAGATCGATGCGAAACGGCGCCGACGTCCAGTTCGGCCAAATCGAATCGCCAACCGTGTGCAGCATCGACGTCGCTAACGCGATGCTGGCCAAGTCCGCGGGTGCGGCGGTTGCTACCGGCGCCGGAGTTGCGGCGAGCACGGGCACGAAGGACGTCGCGGCAATGGCGAGACCGACGCACAATATCGCACGCCGCACGAAGAGTCGAATAAGATGGGCACCATTGGTCATGGTCGAACGACATTCCCAATGACAAGTGCGTTTCCTCGAGTGCTTGCGGCTGCGGCATATTCCGCGGGCGTGGCCGCCTTGGTTGCCGCGACCCCCGCCGCGCAGCCATCGTTAGGCGGCATCGTTCTCGGTACACCGATGGAAAGAGCTGCCGCTGCGTATCCGCTGGCAAATGTAACGAAGGTCGGTGCGATTTCAATCCTGCACGCCGACCGTCCCGACGGCGGAAAGTTGACTGCGTACGGCGACTTTCGCGGCGTGGTGTGGCTGGTTCGCTTCGAAGGCGTTCCACACGAACGCGGTTCGTTGCAGTTACCGTGCGGGGGCGATTTCGATCTACAGTCGTCGTACGAAAATCTCGCCGACGGGGCCGCAAAGTTCGGCTGCACCGCGATCCCTCATGCTTTCGCGTATTCGTTGCCGGATCGATCGGTGTTGGTGGCGTCGTTCTACGGTCCGCATGACGGCGCTCTGCAAACCGCAACCTGGTCGGTCTCCGGTATTCCGGCGTCGTGGACCGTACCCGCGGCGGTACCAACCGGCGCGTGCAACACGGCTGGGGAAGAAGCTGTAGTCGTAAAGCGCGCGCCGCTCGACGTTTCGCCTGCAGACGCGCAAAAGGCGCTAGGAGCCGGAGCATCGCCCGACATAGACGTCGAGGTGCTGCTCGGGCCCGACGGTTTGGTGAAGCGTGCGTCGATGTTTCGCAGTAGCGGAAGCTCGGTGCTCGACGACGCGGCCATCACCGCAGTGGAGAATAGTATCTATCGACCCAAGCGCATTCATTGCACACCAACCTATGGCGTGTACCAGTTTCCGTTCGAGGTGCAGCATTAGTGTTCGATCGCAAACAGTCCGAACCGCGATTTTGGAAGGCCTTGCTCGCCAGCGCGCTATTCGTTGTTCCGCTCGCGCTCTTCACACGCGCGCTGATTCGAATGACCGACGTCGTGTGGTTTGCAATCACCATCGGCTGCGCTCTCGCGGTCGCTTGGACGATCCACAGCCGCACCATGAACGATTGGCGGGCCGGCGATACCATGCACCTAAGAACGTTTGAGAAACGCAGGTTGGTCGGCAAAAACATCAAGATCGATCGCCGCTAACAGGTTCGGAACGCTCCGTAGCGTAGAGCCGAGTGGTGGAAACGCAGAAATCGCCCTTTAAGGTCGAGCGCTTAGGCATTATCATGCGGCCCGACCCAAATCGCCCGGAAGAAGTCGAAGGCGTGCTCAATCCGGCAGCCGCTCGCGGCCCGGACGGCGAGCTCTATCTATTTCCGCGCATCGTAGGAAAAGGCAATCACTCGCGCGTCGGTATCGCTCGGGTGATCTTCAACGACAACGGCGATCCGGTCGACGTCGAACGCCTCGGCTTCGCACTCGAGCCCACCGAGCCGTACGAGCTGCGCCCCGAGGAAGGCACCGGCGGCTGTGAAGATCCACGCGTCACGTACATTGAAAAGCTCAAGACCTACGTCATGGCCTACGCCGCCTGGGGGCCGACCGGTCCGCGCATCGCGGTGGCCGTCTCGAAGGATTGTTTGCACTGGGATCGCCTCGGGCCGATCACCTACGGCTACGACGAAGCGCTGGGCGTCGATTTTAACAACTACGATAATAAAGACGGCGTGTTCGGTCCCAACGTGTTCGAACGCCCGGATGGCGTGCTCTGTATCGGCTTGATCCATCGTCCGGCCTACACCACCGCCGAAACCGCGCCGCATGGGACGAAAAATCCGTTGCCGAGCATTTGGATTTCGTATTGCGACGCGAACGAAGTCATGAAAGACCTAAAGGCAATTACGCGTGTCGACGGCCACCGCTTGGGGATCGACCCCGAAAACGAATGGGAACATTTGCGTATCGGGGCCGGCACGCCGCCGATTCGCACCCCGCTCGGCATGATGATGATCTATCACGGCGTTTCCGGTACGCTGGCGACCAAACCCGGCGAGCACAACATGGTGAACTACACGGCGGGTGTCGTTTTTTTTGAACCCGGCCGCGACGGCGGTTTGAAATACCGCTCGAACACCCCGATTTTTATTCCTGAGACACCCGACGAAACGCAAGGCGTCGTCAATAACGTCGTGTTTCCGACCGGCATCGACGACCGCGGCAATGGCACGATCGACTTTTATTATGGAATGGCCGATCGCTACGTCGGTGCGGCCCGCTTGACGCTTCCGGACGCGCTGCCCCAATAAGAGAATTGATCTTTCAGTCGACCAGAACGCTCGTGCCGTTTAGCTGCGACATCAGCCACCTCGCGTGGACGTACTCTGGCTGAGTGTGTCTGCGCCGCGATGCCGGCGCCTTCGCGTTTTCCGTTCTCGTGAATTCGGACTAGACGTAGTCCACTCGTTCATAAAAGGGAAATCGTAAATTTCGGACCTTCGAAATATCTCAGCAACAAGTTTTTCGCGATTTTGACCTCTCGTGACCGATCGGTTGTGAAATCTTTACTGTTGTTTCCGAAATTAGCAATTTTGGTGGATTTCGATTGTTAACGGGTGGACTTAGTCTAGTCCGAATTTGCTACGGTGCCCGATAATCACCACACGCGCTGCCTACCTGGCCGGTCGCTCTGCTGTGCTGTGTAACATCGTCTGACTAGGTGCGGCGAGTACTTACACACAAGGTTGCCGCAACACACCGTACAAGTGTCTCCGCGTGGAACGCGCGTCTTTTGGAGCGGACGCCGGGCCTTCGTTCGAACGCGTCCGCGTGTCGGCGCGACTCGATTCGCTGGAACGGAAACGGATCGCACTACTTGTCGCCCCTGCCGGGTGGGGCAAGACGAGCGCGCTGCAGGCGGCGCGCTACTCGCGCGACCCTTCGGCGCGAGCGTTCGATGTTCGCGACTATCGCGACGACTTCGAATCGCTGCTGCGTGATATCGACACGGCCGTCGCAGATAACGTCGCGCGAATCGTTGTCGACTCGCTAGACGTGCTCTTTCGCGATCCGGCCTCATTGGAACGCTTCGTTGCTACGATCGACGCCGCGCCGGCCGAAATACATTGGACCATCGCGTCGCGTGGCACATTCGGGCTGCCAGTTGCGAGTTGGCAAGCGTACGGACACTGCGACGCCCCGCTCGACGCCACCGATTTGCGCCTGTCGCGCGAAGAGATCACGGAGTTCCTCATGGGCGACGGCCTCGCGTCGGGCGATGCCCACTCGGTACAAATCGAGGAAATCGCCGGCGGATGGCCGGCCGCTGTCACGTTTTTGCCGAACCTGCGCCGCAACGCGACTTCGTTCTGGCGCGAGCAAGCGTTCGCGGCGATGCAATCGGACGAGTTGGAATGTCTACATCTCGCGTCGTTGTTACCCGCCGTCGACTTGCGTGTGTTGGAAACGGCCGGATGCGCGAACGCCTCCGTTTTGCTCGAACGAATCGGCGCTAGAACCTCGATCGTGCAGTGCGATCATGGTACGTATCGATGGGTGCCACTCGTTCGCGAAGCGCTGCTAGAGCTGCCGTTGGCCGAAGCCGAGCGACGCGATCTGCTTTCACGTGTTGCGATCGCACTCGAACGATTCGAGTTCACAAGTGATGCAGTGCGCGCGGCCACCGCGGCCGGCGTCGCATCAGAAATTCGGCGGCTATTAGCGAAACACGGTATCGCGTTGCTGGACCGCGGAGACTCGCAGACCGTACGCCAAGCAATCGACGCGATCGAACCCGCCACGCGCGAATCCGACGCGAACCTCTTGACGCTGCGCGGTCTACTGTACGCGTCGAGCGGCAATCCCATCCGCGCCGAAGCGACGTTACGTCGCGCGGTTGCGATAGCGGGTGACGATGCCGAGCTTGAGGCCAGCGCGCGCCTCAAGCTTGCGGCGTTGGTGTTGAACCACGGCGGCGCCATCGAAGGCATCGTCGAGCCGCTGGTTGAGTCGCCGCGATTCTCGCCGAGCATCAAAGCCGAAGTGCTTTCACTGCTCGGGGCGATGGAGGCGGCTACGGGATTGCGGGAGAGCGCGCAATCCAAAGTCGATGCGGCAACGTCGGCGCTCGCCGAGATTCCATTTGATTCGTCCCGCGCGCGAGCGCTGCAGCGCATCGGCGTTGCGTCGATGTATTTGGGCCGCTATGCACTCGCCAAGGATTATCTCGGACATGCCTCCGAGCTGGCATTGGAACTCGACAACTATAGTGTGGCAAGCCGAGCATTTTCAGCCTTGTCGAACCTAGTCTGTCACGAATACGACGACGTGATGGCCCAACTTTGGTACGCCGAGCGCGCGGTCGATGCCGCCACGAAATCGCGCGACGCGGTCGAATTGCAAACGGCCATGCTGCAGGTAGCCGCCGCTGAAATGCGACGCGGTAACGCGGAAGAAAGCGCCGGGTATGAGGATCTCGTCGCCGGTCTGCGTTCCGACCCACGGCGTGCAGCTGTGGCTTCGAGTTTCAAAGCGTTGCGTCTCGCCTGGGAGGGACAGTTCGCGCAGGCGCATCGTCTATTGGCGCCGTGCTGGCAACACCTGAACCACTACTTCGATTCGGTCTTGGTCGGCGGTCAATTCGCCGCGTTCTTGGCCCTCGATGATCGCCGCGGCCCGTCCATCGAAGCCGTGTCCGATGTCTTGGCCATCGTCGATTCGGTCGAGCCGCGCGGGTTGTTTCGCATCCGCTGCGTAACGCTCGGATTGTTGTTTTGTGTGATCGCCGAAACGCTCAACGAACGAACCACGTATGCCTCACGGATTGCTCGCCGTATTTTTATCAAGCGATCGGACCCGGTGACCGGCTTGGCAGGACGCATCGCTCGCGAGTTCATCGCGCGCGGACCGTCGGGGCTCGATGTCGAGGCGATGCTTTCTTCGGTCGGGCACCTGCCGAGTTTCGGATACTCCGACGTCAGCCGCGTGCTCGAGGCGGTGTTGCAATCGCTCGCGGGCCTACGCTACCGGGACCAAGATGCCGTGCTCACCGCAGCCGAAGTCAACGTGTTGCAATTGTTGGCCGAAGGATTTAGCACGAAAGATATTGCCGAGCAGAGTGGGCGCAGCGTAAACACCGTCCGCGCCCATCTGGCTAACGCGATCAACAAGCTACAATGTCATGGCCGGGCGCAGGCGGTGGCGGCCGCGCGCCGGCGCCGCCTCATTTCGTAAACGCGGCGAGCAAACGCGTAGTCCGATTTGCTTAGGGACCGTTCGACGCTGCCGCTCTATCGTTAGAGTCAGGAGCGGAGCCGCAGCGCCTCCTCATCGCGGCGGTTCCGAGCCAGGCCCGGAACATCTCATCCCTTCCATCAACCACTCCGGCAACCGGCTCGGGCGTCGTTTCGGCGGCGCCCGTTTCGCCGTGCGCCACCCAGTTGGCACTCTCACCCGCGATACTCGGAGCATGAGCGAATATCTCATTGGAGCCGGAGCCGTTCTCGCAGCCGGTCCGGAGTCGTCCATCACCCGGGCAGCCCTCCATGCCCAGACGGAACCGCATCTGGCCGCCAACGTCGGCGCGGCGGTGATCGACTTCGAGGCGTCCGTCCCCGATGAGCTGTCGCGCATCGTCATCGTAGCGGCCGGCTGGTCCGGTTCCCGGTTCGAAGCCGAGATCGTCCGGCCGCTCCTGGCGCGTCGCGAGTGTTCCGCGGCCGACGTTATGGTCGAGTTGGCTCGGGCCACCGGCTCGGGCCGGGTGCATTTGTTCGCTCGCTGGCTTCCCGACGCCGCGATGGACGCCGTGCTTCAGGCTGCCGGTGTCGAGGTCGTCTGCCATCCGGTCGAATCGATCCGCCAGGCCGCCTTGATTTCCGGGCAGCGCTTCTCGCATTGGCCTACGACGTTACGGGCCGCTTAACGTCTAGGTTCAGGCCCTTCCAAGGGTAGGGGCCCACGATGCACCGTACACATGCAAACTATGCCGAACTCCCGCGTTGCCGTCATCGATGACGATCGCATGGTCCGTGAAATGCTCGAATTGGGCCTCTCCCGCGAGGGCTACGAGGTTCGGACCGCGACCGACGGCTTCGGCGCGTTGGAACTGGTCAAGTCGTTCGATCCGGAAGTGATCGTGCTCGACATCATGATGCCCAAGATCGACGGTATCACGCTGCTGCCGCGCTTGCGCGAGATTACGCAGGCGCCGATCCTTATGCTCACGGCCAAAGGCGGCACCGACGATAAAGTGCGATCGCTCGCGTCCGGCGCCGACGATTATCTCGTCAAACCGTTCGTTTTCGAAGAACTGATCGCGCGCTTGCACGCCAAACTGCGGCGCCCACAACTGATCGAAGAGAACGTGCTGCGTTGGCACGACGTGTCGATCAATCCGGATACGCGCGAAGCCTGGCGCGGCAAGGACGTGCTCGAGTTCACCCAGCGCGAGTTCGATTTGCTTGAAGTTTTTCTACGCGAGCCGCGCCGAGTGTTCAGCAAGGACCACTTGCTCGAAATCGTCTGGGGTCACGATTTTGAAGGCGGCCCGAACATCGTCGAGACCTACATCTCGTATCTCCGGGCCAAGATCGACCGGCCGGGCGAGCAGGGATCGTTCATCCGCACGGTTCGCGGGGTTGGATACGGCCTTAGCCAATAAATCGGCATGAAGGTTGCGTCCCGCCTCTCGGCGCTCTACGCGGCGCTGTTGGGCGTGACGGTGCTGCTCGTCATCGTTGCCTCGTCGATCGCGCTGGTCGTCGAACTCGGCGCATTCTCCCAAGACATCGTGATCGCCAAGCACGAAGAGGCGCGCATCATGGCCGATCGCTATCATCGCGAAGGCCTGACGCTCGCGCAAGGTGCTCCGGAGGTTGTTGCCGCCCTGCAAGGCATCGGTATGCGAGTCACCGTCTACGATAATAAGGGCAGCTATCTCGCGGGTGATAAAACCCTTCGTCCCAAGGTGCTCGACCGGATCCTGTCGCTGGGCGGTTTCGAACATTTCATTCCCCATCCGGTCCACTCGCCGCACTTCATCGGTCCGCCGCTCGGTCCGCCGGCCGATACTTCGCGATTCGATCCCATGCAAGTGGCACCGGTGCATGGCGGCTACGTGGCCTTCGCGACGTCGCCGTGGCTGCTGATCGTTTCGCTCGATCCGTATTGGCGCATCGTGTTGGCGATCGCGCTCGGCGCCATGTTCGTTTCGTGGTTCATCGGCCGGGTGTTTGCATCGCAGGCGCTCAAACCGATCAGCGAGGTCAGCACCGCACTGCACCAGCTCGCCAACGGCGATTACACCCAACGACGTTTCGTTCTGCAAAGCGGCGACGAAGTGGCATCCCTAACGGAGGCCTACAACGATGCCGCCGCTAGCGTTGCGAGTGCGATGGACGATCGCCGGCGTGCGGAGGGTCGCATGCGCCAGTTTGCCGCCGACGCCTCGCACGAACTTCGCACGCCGCTCACCGTGATCGGCGGCTATATCGACGTGCTGCGCCGAGGCGCCGTCGAAGAACCCAAGATCGCTCGTCAAATTCTCGCTACCATGTCGCTCGAGAAAGAGCACATGCGGAGCATGATCGATCGCTTGATGCGATTGGCACGTCTCGATTCCGAAACCGAGCCGCGCGTCGAAGTCATCGATGTGAAAGCATTCTTACAAGGGCAGGTCAAGGCCGCGCACCGGCTCGACGAGCGCCGCCAGATCGATTACTCGGTCGACAACGTCGAAACGATCGACGCCGATCCCAGCGAGTTGGGCGAAGCCGTCTGGAACATCATCGAGAACGCGCTCAAATACGCGCCCGAAGCGCCGATCCACCTACGCGCGAGCCGCAACGATGGTCACGTGATCATTAGCGTGCGCGATGAAGGACCCGGTATGTCCGAATCCGAGCGCGTGCACGCTTTCGAACGCTTTTATCGCGGCGACGAGCGCGGCGAGATCACCGGAACCGGTCTCGGATTGGCGATCGCGAAGCGCGCGGTGGAACGCGCCGGCGGCGATATCGCCATCGACAGCGCGCCGGGCCACGGTACCACGCTGACGATCACACTCGATGCATCGCCGGATACGTATTCCGCGCTAACGACAGCGCCCGTGCAGAAACGGCTCGGGGCGTAAGCGCCGAGATTGTGGTTACTGGTCGCGGCCCCGCCCGACGTTCTGAACGCCCTCGGCAAACCCGAGGTGGCTATGGCCGCCACAATCGACGCATACCGTCTCGATCGTGACCTCCACGTCGCACTGCTCGCCGGCACCGTGACCCGACCACCCGCAGGGGTTGGCCGAGCATTGACATTGACTCATGCGACGTAGTACGCCGAGCGGCGTACGAGGCCTGGCGTAAACGCCGTGCGTGCTGCCGTCGCAACGCTCTGCGTCTTCGCGACCCTCTGGTTCGCATTCGCCCTGCACGCCACCGGCTCGCACCTCTGGCTGCCCTACGCGGTGGCCGTCCTCATCTCGATCTCGCTATTCCTGGGAGTCCCGAAATACGACGCGTCGTCGACCGTCGGGCGGCGCCACCGCGCGCGCGTCATCGGGATCGCTTCCGGAGTCGAAGCGCTGGCCATCATCGTCGCTGTCTTCCTCATCCCGCCGTCGCAGCAGATGCATTGGGCCGCTCCGGTCGTCGCGGCAATCGTCGGGTTGCACTTTCTGCCGATCGCGCGATATCTGCCGTACAAGCCGTACTACTTCGCCGGCATCGCGTTGGTCTGCGTCGCCGCGGCGGGGGCGGCGATCGAACTCGCCGGATGGAGCGATGCCGCGAGCCAATTCGTCGTCGGCGCCTGCTCGGCGTTCTTTTTATGGATGACGAGCGCGGCGATCGTTCGCGACGCTCGCCGCCGCGCGGCGATCGTTCGCGACGCTCGCCGCCGCGCGGCGAGCGGCTGACTTCCCAGGCTGAGTTCAGGTAGCGTCGTTTACAATCGGCGCGCCACGATGCGTCGAATAATCGCCGCGGCCTTTGCCGCATGCCTCGCCTTAGCCGGTCTTCCGGCGATCGCACAGTCCGATTCGGGCCAGATTTCGATCGTCGTTACCGACGCGCAAACCAAGCAGCCGGTCGGGTTGGCGCGCGTGCTTCTCGATGGCGCGGTCATCACGTCTGAGTTGACCGGCACCAACGGCAAGGTCATCTTCACCGAAGTTCCCGACGGCATCTATCGCGCACGCATCGTCAAACGCGGCTACCATAGCCTGACGTCGGAGTCGTTTGAAGTCCTCGACGGCCGAGTGGTCACCGTGACGATGGCGCTCGAAGGGGACACCGGCAATCTCAAAGTTATCGGAACCGTCCAGGTAAAAGCATCGGTCGTCATTTCATCGACGTCGATCGATCAAAACTCGGCGCAGCGCCGCCTCTCCGACGATCTGGCCGGCGCGCTGAACAAACTCTCTGGCGTCAGCGTTACCACCAGCAGCGACGATAGTGACGCAACGCAGACCGTCTCCCTCGAAGGTCACGACGCGAGTCAAACCGCGCTCACGCTCGATGGCATTCCGCTCAATGCGCCCGGCACTGCCGGCAACCTCGGCGCGTTCGCGACCGACTTGTTTTCGGGAGCGTCGGTCCGCCAAGGTGCGACGCTCGGGGGGCTGGGCGGCTCGGTCAACTTTAGCACGCTGCAGCCGACGCTCAGTTGGATGTCGCAGGCGAGCTTCTCGGCCGGAAGTTACGGTAAATACAACTATTCGTTCGCAGAGAGCGGTTCGGTCGGGAAACTCGGCGTCGCGGCGCAGACCGTGTATCGCGAGACGCCGTCTCTAATCGACGGGGAGTATTATCTCGACGGCAGCGGGCTCGAATACAACCACGACGGCGACAGTGAAGTCTCGGGCAATCTCTTCAAAGCGCGTTACGAGTTCGGCGATTCGCAGTCGATCACCGGAACGTTCCTCAATTCGACGCGGGACACCAACATCGTCTGTTTGCGCGAAGGTGCGCCGCCCGCACTGCCGTGCGGCTACGGCCCCAACAATAGCAGCGATAGCAGCACGCAGCTGTATGCGCTTACCGACAACGCGCTGGTCGGCGCCACCGAACTGCAAGGAACGCTGTATTCGACCGTTTCGAAAATGTCGCTCGACGAACTCGAACGCTACGTCGATATCTCGACCGGACCGTATCCGATTCCCGACAATCAGCCGAACGCGTTCGACACCCTGATGAGTACCAAAGGCTTTTCGGTTAGCGCGACGCTGCCGGCCCAACAGCGCCACACCATCTCGATCCAAGCCTACGGTTCGACCTCGCAGAACGTCACCACGCCGTTGATCGAGCAGTCTGCGCAGTATTATTTCGGCGGGTTTAACACGAGCTACGACGCTCTCAGCGCTACCGACACGATCCATTCCAGCGACAAACTCACGCTTTCGGATTCCCTCGGATTGAGCACGGGCACGGGTTCGGGCGGCGTCACCGCGTTGGGCAGCATAGCGGCGACGTGGAGGCCGACGACCGTCGATACGTACAACGCTTCGTATTCGTTGGGTGGTGTCGCGGCCACGATGGGCCGTTCGCAAATCCTGAGCGATCCGGCCTCGCTACGCTTTACGTGCGCGGGCACGCCGGCTCAAGACACCGCCTACGGACAGGCGCCGGGCGACAATCCCGGCCCGAGTTCTTCCATTTCGTATCGCGCCGGCTACACGCGAACGTTTAAGGGCGGCAACGTCTCGGTGCAACTCTACCGGCAAATCCAAGCCGGCGTGTTGCTGCCGGTCGATGTCAACGGCACCGTGCTCGCGCAGCAAGGGTTACTACCGGTCGGGTATCTGCAACAAGCCCAGGAACTGTTCGATTCCGCGGCCGGCTGCAATTTAAAATCCAACACGCCGCTGCAGGCCGCGCAACTGTATTTTTCGACGCCGATCTCGGGAATCAAGCGAATCTATCAGGGCGCCGAACTTACCGGTTACGCGACCTTCGGCGGTTTGGTCGTGCAGCCGTTCTACAATCTTATTCAGTCGCAAGCATTCTCCAACTCGCCGTATCTCAACAATCCGTATTCGATCGTGTTGTCGGGCTTGCAGCTGCCGAATCAACCGATGCAACGCGCGGGCGTCGTTCTCGATTACAAAGCGCCGCACTCGATCTTCGAATGGCTGGCCGACGCGCAGTACACCGGCCGCAACAATCCCAACAACTTGCCGGCCTACACAACCTATGACGCCGGCGTGACCGCGTCGCTCAACTTCGGAACGCTGACGTTTGCCGCCAGCAATATTACCAACACCTATGCCGGCATCTTCTCGACGCCGAAAAACGCCGTGCCGTATACGACGTTAGCCGGTTATCTGGTCCCGACAATGGCGCGGCCGATCCAGCCGAGTCAGATTTCGCTCACCTATAGCGCGCGCTTCGGGCCGGGCGCGGTCAGTTCGCAATCATCGTCGGCGTATAATCCCGTACGCAATCGCGGCGGCGGACGTGGCGGATTTGGCGGCGGCGGATTTGGTGGCGGTCCCGGCGGCGGACCCCCCGGCGGAGGGCCGCCTCCGGGAGCGGGTCCGCCGAGCGGCAATGGCGGTTCCGGTAATCGGCCGTTCTTCGCACCGTTGCCGACCTCACCGCCGGCCGATCCGCTCGGCCTGATCGCCGATCAGACGCGTTGCAGCTCCGACGACAGATCGAAAGCCACAGCGCTATCCGGCGAGTTGAAAGCGTATGTTGCGCGCATCGAAGCGGCGAAGACTAACGCTGGGTATCCCGCGACGCTATCTGCGCCCGACCTACCCGACGCATCCGTAACGTATCACGGCCTTGGCTCGACCTACGCGTTGTCGATCGTGCCCAAGAGTACGACGCGCTTGCGCGCGCTGGCCGGCTGCTTTGCATTGCACATCGCACGCGCCGCCGACGTAACGTCGCTCAAACTCTACGCGCCGCAAACGACGCTGTTCTTCGCACCGCAACTCGACTTTATGCCGGCGGTCGGCTTGTACTTCGTCGCTCGCCAGCAGCAAGCCGGACAAGAATCATTCCGCGTGTACAAACTGCCGGCCACGCCGCCCAAAACGCCCTTCGAAGTGCGCGCGAGCGACTCATGTACCGGCGATGCGAAGAATCTTGCGACGCAAGCACTCAACGAGTTGAACGCCTACTTTACCTCGCACGGCAAAGCGCCGACCTGGACGATCACCGCGCATACCGCAGCCGGCGGAACGTGGTACGAGTTGCAGCCTAGCGACCCGACCGTATTCGGTGCGATCGTGCAGTGCGGGCGCGTCGCTGCGACTACCCCCGACGAACTCAAGACCAAAAACTTCGACGGCAAGGACGTCCCGGCGATGAACTACACGCCGTCACTCGGCCTCTACTTCGTACGGCCGCCGCGTCCGCCGCGCCCTGCAGGGTCACCCCCGCCCGAGTAAGGCCGCGCACGGCGTTGCGTCGTACCTACGGCGTAACGTATGAAACCCGAACGGCTCACCGCGTTCACCGACGGCGTCATCGCCGTAATCATCACGGTCATGGTGCTCGAAATAAAGGCACCCCTGGGCGCCTCGTTTCACGACTTATCGGCGCTGGTGCCGCAGATGCTGTGCTACCTGCTCAGCTTCGTATACGTCGCGATCTACTGGGCCAACCATCATCATTTTTTCCAGTTGGTGCAGCGGGTCAACGGCGGAATCATGTGGTCGAATCTCAACCTGCTGTTCTGGCTTTCGTTGGTACCATTTACCACCGCATGGCTCGGCAATCACGATCATGACGCCGTCCCGACCGCGGTCTACGGCGTGTCGCTGTTGGCGTGCGCCATGTCGTGGGTGCTCATGCAGAACGTCGTCGTCGCATCGCAAGGAGACGAGTCGGAGCTTCGAAAGGCCATCGGCGACGACGCGAAGGGTAAGATGGCGCTGGTGCTCTACATCGCGGGCATCTGCTTGGCGTTCATCAACGTGTGGCTGGCCGATGCGATGTATGCGATCGTCGCGATGATGTGGCTCGTTCCCGACCGCCGCATCGCACGCTATCTCGAATCGCGGCGATGAGAAGCGGACAACTTGTGGAGAAGCAGAAGGCGGGGCGATGCTAAATTCCGACGTCGAGCATCGTCCGGTCTACGGCTCGAATGAGAAAGACCAGTTTATCTGTTCGTGCGGCTGGAGCGGCCCGACGCTGGACGTGCAGAACCATTTCGAGCGGGCACAGCATGAGGCCGGCGCGCGCATCCTAACATTCCTGGATCTGATCGACGACGAAACGCGAAGCGATTTTTGGGACACGCTCAATCAGCTCGACGGCCGTGAGGGCTATCTATCGCCCCAGCAGTTCGTGGCGGCGATGCGCAACGTGGGATTCAAGACCCGCCGTATCGAGCCGTAGCGCATCCAAAACGAAGACCCGCGGTTAAGCGGGCCTTCGACGGTTGGGCCGGGGTGTGTCCGGTTACACCAATGTTACTTTGACGTGAACTCTCAGCTTCTTGCCGTTGCTGTCTTCGACTAAGAAATAACCGCTGCCCACCAAAAGCGCGCTGACGGTGAAGAGCGTTTTCTTGTCGCCGCTCGCGGGCGAGATGCCAATTAATCCGTTGGTGTGGTCGGTGACGTTGAACGATCCGGTGTAGCCCGGTTCGTGGAACCGGCACGTTTGGAATCCGAGCACCACGATCTTGATATGCGTTCCGCAGCTCGAAACGATCTGAACTTTATTCTTATCCGGGCTGACCGTAACACCCGCCGGCGTCTGTGCCGCACCCGTGGAAGTGGGCGTGTACTGCGCGCTCGACGGCGATCCACCCGAGCAGCCTGCGGCAGACAATGCGAGAACCGCTAGCGCGAGTACGAAGCGAACTGGGTTCACTCGTTGATTCATGTTGATTCTCCCCAATGTTCCTAGAAATAAGGTAGCAACGTCGGTAGCCCCTAAGGGTCTATTGACGTACTCACGGCTTACCCGAAAATATTGGTCTCAACACGTCAACGGTCCAACCGGTACTATAATTCTGTACCAGTTGGCCCTGTTGGGAATAAATGCGGTGGTGTAGGGGTTTTAGCCTACTCGCAAAGTGTGATTAGTGAGCCGGAGGAGCCGGTTTGGCAAACGAATCTTTGGTAAGTTGGAAATCCATTGTAGTCTGAACCGACGTGTTACCGCGACCCTGCTGGAGGGCCATGTCGTGGATCTTGATTGGAACCTCGAGATCCGGATCGTACGTGAGGCGCGCGTTGTCTTTCCAATTATGAAAGGCGCCGGTCTGCGACGTGATTTCCGAATCTTCCGTAATCGTCAGGGGGTTGGCGTCTGGCGCTCCGATTATCGTGAACGTCGATGCGATCGCGACGTTCTTGTTGGAATAGGCGCGCTTCCATTGATGTTGAGCGTCCACCAAGGTCGCGTCGTAAAAGCCCCGGCCCAAGAACGTCATCAACTCATTCTCCGCGTCGGTGACGTCCAATTGCTCGGGGCAGACTACGCTGCCGTTCGGATATGCCGCGCATAAATAGGGCTGGCTCGGGCGCGGTTGTTCTTGCAGCCATTCCGACACGCGAATCACTAACGCCCCGTCTTTGGCCATGCCCATGACATCCGCATTCAGTACGCCGTTTCTGCCGATGCCGTTCAACGCCGAACGGACGCCGCTGCCGCCGGTTCCAATGTCACCGGTGTGGCCTTCGCCGTTCTGTTGATAGTCGACCGTAAAATTGTACTCCAGCGAGCGCAGCGGCTTCGTGGGAAGTGTGACCGGCGCCGCGCTTCCGGTGTCTGGGGGGGCGGGGGTTTGCGCCGTGAGGCCGGCGATGACAAATGCCAACACCATGGCGGACGGTACGCCGCTCATTCGCACGTGTTATTCTCCTCGTTCCGGCGAACGCCCAGCGGCGCGCGCCTGTAAAACCATATCGTACATCCGTGGATGATCTCCGCGAATGGTGTCCACCCAGTTCTCGAAGCGCGGCACCGGCTCCCCGATGCGAAACAGAAAGTACCATACGTTCATTTCGCCCATAAAAGCGAAGCGGCGCCGGATGTCGGCCGCCAGAGCGTCGTACTCGGTAAACGCGTGGAGATACTCCGGAATTCCCCCGAATTCGCGCTCGATTTCTGCTAGCGCGCGAGCGTTGGCCACGGTCGCCGCTACTTTTCGTCGCATGCGAAGGATACCGGGGGTTCCGAGCACACGTTCGAGGTCGAGATCGTTATACGCGGCGACGCGCCGCAGGTCGAACGACTCGAACGCCAGCCGGTACGCGTCCCAGTTGTCTGCGATCTGCTTCCAGCGCACGCCCGCCTGGAAAACCGCACGCGTGATAACCTCTAGATAGTCGGCCGCACCGGAGGGGTTGACGACCTCCGGAATCTCGGGAACGGACATGCTGCGCCCTTTGCGCCGGAGCGGAAGGACTCATGCCGGAAAGGTCGCAAACCTCGCAGCAGATTAACCGCAAAAGGGGAGACTCGGTTCGTGTACACAGATGAAATGCTCAATTGCGTGGACTGCGGGCGAGAGTTCGCGTTTACCTCAGGCGAGCAGCGCTTTTACGAGCAAAAAGGTTTTCAAAACAAGCCCAATCGCTGCCAAGACTGCCGTCAGGCACGCAAGGCAATGCGTTCTAATAGCCCGGGTGGGGGCGGTGGCGGCGATCGTGCCGGCGGCGGACGTCCGCGCGAGATGTTTACTGCGACATGCAGCCAGTGTGGCGGCGTCGCTGAGGTGCCGTTCAATCCGCGTGGCGACAAGCCCGTGTATTGCCGCGACTGCTTCGCGTCGCGACCGAGCTTCGGCTAAACCGTAACCCCCCGCGGCGTCGCCAGGGAGACGGCGACGAGCACCGCGACGTTGAGGAGAAGGCCGAGGAATCCGGCATTGATACCCCAGGGTGCAATGCCGCACTGCGAGAGAATAAGCGCGAGGATAAGTCCGGCGCTTATTCCTGCTGCCACGCCCCACGCGGTCGCGCGCGGCCACACGAATGCGGCCACCATGCCCGGCATCAGCTGCGTCACCGCGTTGTAATAGATCAACAGCAGCTCGACCAGCGTGCGTTGCTCGGTTAACCAAAAGATCAGCGCCGCCACTGCGATCGCCGCGACCGAGATGCGCGTGGCCCGCACGCGCGCAGCATCGGCCGTCGCGATGGCGAACGCGCCGAGCACGTCTTTGGCGAACGTTCCCGCCGCGCCGAGTAAGATGGCGCTGGCCGGAACCAGTGCCGCCAATGCGCCTGCACCGACGACACATCCCAACACCCACGGTGGATAATAGTGCGCGACGACCAGCACGAACGACTGGTCGACCCGCGCGCCGGTTAAACCCGGCACCAGCACGATTGCAGTCAAGCCGGCAAACAACACCAGCAGCAACAGCAACTGATAGATGGGAAGCAGGGCGGCATTGCGTCGCAACGCCTCTCCGGAGCGAGCGCTATAGACCGCGTTCATCGTGTGCGGTCCCATGAAGAATCCGATCGACGTGAGAAGAACCGTCGTCACGTACCATATGCCGCCGTGCGGCGCCGTCAAAGGTGGGAGCGTCAGCAGATGCGGATGCGCCGCCAGCACCCGGTCGATCGCCCCTGCCGGCGAGCCGAAAAACCGAATTGGAATAGCGATGCCCGCGAACGCGACCGCCGCCAAGACCAGCGTGTCTTTGATCAAACTCGCCCATGCCGTGCCGCGCAAACCGGCCGTAAACACGAATCCGGCAATTAGCAGAAACGCCACGCACGCGGCTGCGATGCCGTCGATGCGTCCGTAGCCGGCGAGGTGCAGCAACGTTTGCAAACCGCTCAGCTGCAGCGTAACGTAGGGAACGATCGTGATGAACTGCATTGCCGCGACGCCGACTCCCAGCGCGCGGCTCGAATAGCGGTCGGCGAAAAAGTCCGCCCCGGTCAGCAGGTTGCGGTCTTTAGCGACCTGCCAAATCGCCGGGAGTAAAAAATATCCGATGACGAAGCCGCACGTGCCGTACGCTAAGATGTAGTAGGCTGGAGCGCCGAGGCTATACGTCCAGCCGGCCATTCCCAGAAACGTGAAGCTGGTGTAGATCTCACCCGCCATCAGCACCCATAGGAATGCGGTCCCGAACGAACGTCCGCCGACCAGATACTGCTGCGGGTCCATGCGGAAACGCCGCACGCTTACCAGAGCAAAAGCGATGGTCGCGAGCACTATGAAGGCGACGATCGATAGCGAGATTACCAATGCCGTTCGATCCGTCCGAGCGTCCACAAGAACGCCGGTGTCACCACAACCCACCAGGCAATCCACGCCAACACGAATGGCAAACCGAGCACCCGTGGCTCGACGTGGTTAACGAATGGCACCGCGACCGACAGCGCGGCGATCGGAATCCCCGCCAGTAGGATGCGAAGTAGACGGTTTATTATAATGCCGCTATCGGTCGAACATGTCGCGGATGCTGGTCGCGCGTTCGTCTGTCGCACGCAGAGTTCCGAGATTCCAGTTGACTTCGATAAATTTCAAGATGCTACCGTACTCGTATTGCGTGCGCGAAATGTAGCCGTGTTTGACGGCCGGCGATATCACCAACAATGGGACGCGAAAGCCGAGTCCCATTGGGTCGAGGATGGCTGGAGGGACGTTGTCGTAGAACGAGCCGTTGCCAAAATCATCCCATACGACGACGATCGCCAGATGCTGCCAATAGCGGCTTTTCTGCGCGTGCTCGACGATGCGTTGCACCCACTTGGGTCCGCCGCCGTTACCCGGATAGTCCGAATCTCGAACGGGCGAGAGGACGAACGACACCGGCCGCAGTGCACCAGAGTCGAGATCGTTGAGAACGTTCGATGCGGGCGAGCTCGTGTCGGCGGTCCAGTCCGGGCCTTCGCGTACGGCCTTCATCGCCTCGAAGGGGTCGAACGGCAATGAGCTCGTCGGCCGGTCGGTATAGACGTTCCATCCGACCCCGGCCTTGTCGAGCAAGTCCGCGATGGTCGGAAACTGCGTGAAACACGGAAATGGTCCGCCAAGTTCGATTTTTCCGTTTTTCAGAATGGGCGTTGTCGTACCGGCCGGGGCGTCGCAACCCCACGGTTCTTTGCTCGGCGCTCCGGCCGCATACGTATTGGCTTGTAACTTGGTTGTTCCGGCGACCAGGTAGATCGAGTCGACGAACGATTCGTATCGCGTCGATGCAAACATGTGGTCTGCCAAAGCATACCGCTTCGCGAGGTCCCAATACGGTTTGACCTCGTTGCGGACGATGCGAGTGTATGGGCACGTAGGATCTTTTGCATCGACCAAATCCCACCCGTTCATCTGGCCTTTATTATAGACGGTATCGAAGTAGTTCGAAAATTCGCCGTCACCGCACGATGGCACGCTCTCCAGGCGGATGGGTCGTAACGAGACGCGTTTTCCATTGTGCTCGAGGCCATACATCGGCGCATCGGCGCCGCGAAAACCCGCGAACACATTGTCGAAACTTCGATGCTGCTGAACGATAACGATAACGTTTTGAATCGCTTGCGCCGCTTGCGGTTTAACAACGTGCGCGGAAGAGGACGATAGCAGCGGCACCGACTCACTGGATGGCGCGCCGCACCCGCTTACGAGCGCGGTGGCAATGCCGAGTCCGAAAGCCACTCGAAGCATGCGCGAACGAATCATCATGGCGCTCCTCAGGTCAATAGCGAAACGTAGGCCGACGGATTCGCTGCCACAGCGCGGGTCCCCGGCCCACCGGCTAGATGAGAAGGTTTGCACCGGGTCGTATCCCGGCTGCATGACCACCTACGATGCGGTGATCGTCGGCGCGGGACATAACGGCTTGGTTTGCGCCGCCTTATTGGCCAAAGCTGGCCGTTCGGTATTGGTGTTAGAGGCGCGCGATGTCATCGGCGGGACCGCCGTCAGCGACGCATCGGTCTGGCCGGGATACACCGTGTCGGCGGCGTCCTACGTGTGCAGTCTGTTCGACCCATGGCTGGTCGACGAACTGGATCTGCGAGCGCACGGCTTCGAATTCTATCGTAAGGATCCGTACGCGTTCACGCCGCTCGAAGACGGCCGTTCTCTGCTGTTCGGAACCGACGCCGCATCTAACGCTCGCGAAATAGCGAAGTTCGACTCGGGCGATATCGCCGGATTCGAAGCCTACGGAGAGCGCGTCGAGCGCGCCGGGCGGGCGCTGTTCGATTCGTTCTCGGACGCCGAACCGCGTTTCGACCGGTTCGACGACGATACGCAGGCGCTATTGCGCGGCTCGGCCGCCGAACTCGTCGAACGCTACGTTCGGACGCCGGTCATTCAAGCCGAACTCGTGAATGATGGATTGATCGGCACCAACCTTGGCCCGCGCGATCCCGGTACCGGCTACGTGCTCGCGCACCATCTTGCGGGCCGAATCCTCGGCGTCCAGGGCGCATGGGCCTACGTACGGGGTGGTATGGGCAGCATCACGCGCGCGCTGGCCGACGTCGCGCGCAATCACGGCGCCGAAATCCGAATCGAATCCAATGTCGAACGCATCGTCACCTATGACGATGGCGCGGTCGCCGTCGCACTCGATGACGGCACCGAGTTCGGCGCCCGCACGATCGCCAGCAACGCGCATCCGCACACAACGTTTCTCGAGATGGTCGACCCGTCGGCCCTGGAGGCGCAGTTCGTCGCCAAAGTGCTCGATTGGAAGACCACCGGGCCATCCTTGAAACTGAACCTAGCGCTGGGCGAACTTCCGAATTTCACCGCGCGTCCGGGCGCCGACCCCCAGCCGCATCATCGCGCGACGATCCACGTTGCCCCGTCGATCGACTACCTCCAGCGCGCGTTTCAAGACGGAGCGCGTGAAGGTGCGAGCGTCTCGCCGTTAATAGAGTGTTTCTTGCAAACACCGACCGACCCGTCGCTGGCGCCGCCCGGCAAACACATTTTGTCGATTTTTGCCCAGTATTTTCCGTACGACCGCGCCGATGGTTGGACGCACGCCAAGCGCGAAGAAGCCGCCGACCGGATCGTTGCGATCCTGGGCCGCCTCGCACCCAATCTGCCGAACGCGATCGAAGCGCGTCAACTCCTCGCGCCGCCCGATCTCGAAGCACGCTTCGGATTGACCGGCGGACACATCTTTCACGGAGAACTCGTGCCAGGACAAATTTACGAACATCGTTTCGCCACGCGCACGCCGGTGCGCAACCTGTATCTGTGCGGCTCGGGCGCGCACCCTGGTGGCTGCGTCAGCGGCTTTCCCGGCAAGCGTGCGGCGATTGCAATACTCGAGGATTTAGCGAAAGCAGAAAACGGAGCGGCAGCATGATCGGCAAGAGCGAATTCGTCGACCAATCGGTACAGCAGTACATCCTCGAAACGACGGTTCGAGAACACCCGATCTTGGCCGAACTGCGCCGTGAAACCGACAATCTACCCAATGCGGTAATGGAGATCGGCGCCGATCAGGGCGCCTTCATGCAGCTGCTGGCGAGGGCGATCGGCGCGAAACGCTATCTCGAAATCGGCGTCTTTACCGGTTATAGTTCGCTGGCCGTCGCGTTGGCATTACCCGACGACGGTCGCGTGGTCGCGTGCGATGTGAGCGAGGAGTACACCGCGGTCGCGCGCCGCTATTGGCAGAAGGCCGGCGTCGCCGAAAAGATCGACTTACATATCGGGCCGGCGCTTGAGACGCTGCGCGAACTATTAGCCGACGGTGTCGAGCCCTTCGACATGGCGTTCATCGATGCGGATAAAGTCAACACCGACGCCTACTACGAACTGGCATTGGAAGCCCTGCGCCCCGGCGGTTTGATTCTGGTCGACAACGCGCTGCAGAGCGGCGACGTCGCCGATCTTTCGCAGAACGGCACCGGGACGGTGGCGATGCGCGCGCTCAACGCCAAGGCCGCGGTCGACCGGCGGGTCGACGTGTCGCTCATCACCCTCTGCGACGGCGTGCTCATCGCGCGCAAGCACTAACCGCGGATGCGGATCAACTGCGTCGGGGGCGGACCGGCCGGCCTGTACTTTTCGATTCTGGCCAAGCGCCGGTTTCCGGATTGGGACATCCGCGTCATCGAACGCAATCGCCCGCTCGACACGTTCGGCTGGGGCGTCGTGTTCTCGGACGCGACGCTCGGCAATCTGCGCGCCGCCGACGAGCCGACGCATCGCGCCATCACCGAAGCGTTCGCGCACTGGGACGACATCGACGTTCACTTCGCCGGACGGACGATCGCCTCGGGCGGCCACGGATTCTGTGGGATCTCGCGTAAAGAGCTGCTCGGAATTTTACAACGCCGCGCGGCCGAAGTCGGGGTCGACCTGCACTTCGAAATCGACGTCGCCGACGTTTCGGCCTATCGCGACTGCGATCTGCTGATCGCTGCCGACGGCATCAACAGCCGCATCCGCAATACCTACGCGTCGACCTTTCAGCCCAACCTCGACACGCGCTTATGCCGCTTCGTGTGGCTCGGCACGACGTTGCCGCTCGACGCCTTCACGTTCATTTTCGAAAAGACCGAACACGGCTGGTTCACCGTTCACGCCTACCGCTTCGACCGCGATCTTAGCACGTTCATCGTGGAATGTCGCGAAGAGACGTGGCTGGCGCACGGTCTCGACAAGTTCGATTCCGCCGAGACCGTCGCGTTCTGCGAAGAGTTGTTCGCCCGGTACCTCCACGGTCACAAACTGATGACCAATAGCGCGCACCTGCGCGGACGCGATTGGCTCAACTTTACACGTGTCGGCAACGAGCACTGGATTCACGAGAACGTCGTGCTGATGGGCGACGCCGCCCACACGGCGCATTTTTCGGTCGGTTCCGGTACCAAACTCGCGATGGAGGATGCGATCGGCCTCGCCGATTCTTTGCAGACCGCAAATGGTCGTTTGGAAGACGCGCTTCGCGCCTACGAGGACGTTCGTAAGCTCGAAGTTCTGAAATTACAGAATGCGGCGCGTAACTCGACCGAGTGGTTCGAAAACGTGGCCCGCTACGCTGCTTTGCCACCCGAGCAATTCGCCTATAGCCTGCTGACGCGCAGCCAACGAATCGGTCACGAAAACCTGCGCCTGCGCGATACAACGTATGTCGAGGGTGTCGAGCGTTGGTTCGCAGGCGGAGCCTCCATACCGCCGATGTTCGCGCCGCTGCTCTTGCGTGGGCTCGCACTACGCAACCGCGTTGTCGTTTCGCCGATGGATATGTACAGCGCGGTCGACGGTATGCCCAACGAATTCCACATGGTCCATTTGGGCTCGCGCGCGCTGGGCGGCGCAGGTCTGCTATTTACCGAAATGACCTGCGTCACACGCGATGGCCGCATCTCGCCCGGCTGCGCCGGCATGTACCTCGACGAACACCTTGGCGCGTGGAAGCGGATCGTCGATTTCGTGCATCACTTTTCGAACGCAAAGATCTGCATGCAGCTAGGGCATTCGGGGCCGAAAGGCTCGACCAAGCTGATGTGGGAGGGTATGGATCAACCGCTCGCGGACGATGAGAACTGGCCACTCGTTGCGCCGTCGGCGATTCCGTACGCACCGGTCAATCAGGTGCCGCGCGAATTGACCCGGGCGGAGATGGATGCAATTCGCGACGCCTTCGTACGATCGACCGAGATGGCCGAACGCGCCGGCTTCGACATGATCGAACTGCACTGCGCGCACGGCTACCTGTTGTCGTCGTTTATCACGCCGTTGCAAAACCAACGAACCGACGACTATGGTGGTTCGCTCGAAAATCGCCTGCGATATCCGCTCGAAGTCTTTACCGCGGTGCGCGCGGCGTGGCCGGCAGACAAACCGATCTCCGTGCGCATCTCGGCGACCGATTGGGTTGCGGGCGGAATTTCCGGCGAGGACTCGGTAGAAATCGCGCGCGCGTTCAAGCTCGCCGGCGCCGATCTCATCGACGTTTCGACCGGGCAGACATCGCCGGATGCCAAACCCGTCTACGGACGGATGTTCCAAACGCCCTACGCCGATCGCATTCGCAACGAAATCGGCATCGCGACGATGGCCGTCGGTAACGTCACCGAACCGGATCAGGTCAACGCAATCCTAGCCGCCGGACGCGCCGATTTGGTCGCGCTCGGACGCCCGCATCTGGCCGATCCGTTCTGGACGTTACACGCCGCCGCGCAACTCGGATATGCCGAGGCCGATTGGCCGGTGCAATACGTTCCCGGAAAACAGCAACTCGAGCGGCTAATCGAACGCGCGGCCGAGCAGGCCGCCGCCAATGTCGTCTGATTCGCGGACGCTCGCAGGCCGTCACGCGATCGTCACCGGTGGTGCGCGCGGTATCGGCGCGGGCATCGTTGCTGCATTGCGCTCGCATGGCGCGCACGTCAGCATCGTGTCGCGTACGCCACCCGACGGCGACACTACCGATTGGCACCAAGCCGACGTTACCGACGCCGGCGGAATCGAAGATGCGTTGCATCGTTGTCGCGAGCGCTACGGTCCGGTCGCAATCCTTGTGAACAACGCGGGCGTCGCGGAGTCGGCCTCGCTGACGCGCACCGGCGACGATCTGTGGCGACGGTCGATCGCGGTCAATCTGGACGGAACGTTTTATTGTTCGCGCGCGGTCGCACCGGAAATGGTCGCGGCGGGTTGGGCGCGGATCGTCAACGTCGCCAGCACCGCCGGCTTGCAAGGTTCGGCGTACTTGGCCGCCTACTGCGCGAGCAAGCACGGCGTGATCGGACTGACGCGTGCGATTGCCGCCGAGTACGCCGGTACCGGCGTCACGTGCAACGCGATTTGTCCGGGCTACACCGATACCGACATGCTCGACCGCGCCGTCGACAACGTCGTACGCTATACCGGTGCCGCGGTCGCAGACGCGCGCGAGCGGCTAGCTCGCGATAATCCCGAGGGACGTATCGCGTCGGTCGAAGAGGTGGCCTCTGCGGTCCTAGGGCTGATCGAGGGCAACCGCACCGGCGTCGCCCTCGTCATTCCGGGTTCTACAGAGGCGTAATTAGCCTAAAGGGTCTGCGATCGCGCCGGCGCCGGTGGGACTATTTTCCGATACCTGTCGTGACGAAACGCCGCCGACGAGCCCGCTCGCCTCGTGCTAGCATCGATCGAAGCCACGCTACGATCGGGGAACACTATGAAGGCCGCTCGACCAACGAATGTCGCGCTCTGTATGAGCGCGGTTGCAATACTCTTGTCCGGTTGCGCACAGTCCGCGCAGACGATCGGCGTTCCGGCGACGGGATTGCCGTCCGCGCAGGCAGACGCGATGGGCCGGCCCCTTCGCGATCTGCATAATTTTAGCGGCGCTACGGACGGCAGTGTGGCGACGTCGGGGGTAATACAACAATCCGGCAAGCTGTACGGCGTAGCGTCGCAAGGTGGAAGCGGTTCGTCGGGAGTCGTCTACGAATCGACGACGGGCGGTAAGTTGCGCGTTCTGTATGCGTTTCCGGCAAATGGTGCCGCTGCGTTTCCCGACGGCGGCCTGCTCTCGCGGCACGGAAAATTGTACGGCACGACCGCCTATTTGGACGGCTCGGTGTATTCGGTTACACCCGACGGTGCGTTCGCAATCGTGCATCAGTTCGGAGGCGCGGATGGTGCGACGCCTCAGGGCGGATTAATCGACGTTCACGGGACGATCTACGGAACGGCGACATCCGGCGGCGCGCACGGAAGCGGGGTGGTGTTTGCGATCGACCCATCCGGCACAGAACGAACGGTCTATGACTTCGGAGCGACCGCCAACGATGCTTCGTCTCCGGCATCGCGTCTTACATGGTGGAACGGAAAGTTGTACGGAACGACCACCACCGGCGGCGCGTACGGCGGGGGCACGGTGTATTCCCTGACGCTCACCGGAAGTGAAGCGATTTTGTACAGTTTCGGAAACGGAACGGATGGCAAGAATCCGTTCTGCTCAGGTGTGACGCCGTTCCACGGCAAGCTTTTTGGCACGACGAGTGGTGGCGGAACGCACGCCGAGGGCGTCGTGTTCGCGATCTCCCCATCCGGCAGTGGCGGAACGATCTATAATTTCGGTCAACAAAGCAACGATGGTGCCGCTCCCATGAGTGGAGTGATCGCGTACCACGGAGCGCTGTATGGACCGGCCTACCAAGGCGGAAGAAACAATGAGGGAGCGATCTTTCGGATCACAGCGTCGGGCGCGGAAAAGACGCTGTACAGCTTCCGGGGCATCAGCGACGGTAGCGAACCGTTCGGTAGACTCTTAGCGATCGGCGTCCAACTGTATGGCACGGCTCCGGCCGGCGGCAGCAACGGCGACGGCACCTTGTATCGCTTTACACCGTAGCGCTAGTTTCAAGTCCGGCATAAACTATTTGCAATCTTGCGAGGGCGGCTGCGTCGGCTTGGGATCCGGCGCGTTCGTGAGTGCGCTAGCGTGCGCGATGTCGTTGACGCCGAATCCCGCCGAATTCGCAATTGGGGAGGGTGACGGCGCGGGTGGCGGCGTTGGATCGCCGTTACCGAGGATGGTCGTCCAATTTGCGAACGGCGTTCCCAATAGCGTTTGGATATAACACGAACCGTCGCCCACGATCCATTCATACAACGCGTCACCGCTGGTACCGTGCGGCACGTACAATCCGACGTTGCTCTCTTCGATCCAGCCGCCGTTTTCGGTCGTCCCCGTTACCTCGTCGTACAAGTCGTAACAGATGCCGTCGAGCGGCCCCAGCCAGGCGTTGCCTTTTTCCGGACATGTCGTAACGACGCGCGCCGCTACTGCGACGACGCCGCCGTTCGGCGCGTTCGGATCCCCACGTAGCGTGACGCCGCATACCGAGCCGTCATGTCGCCCGCCTTGCGGTGTTGCGAGCGCCAACCCATCCGGTCCGGGACGACGGTTGTCCGGAGTCCAGCCGCCGCGTTGCAGCGACCCATTTGTCAAACACAAACTCTGCGCTGCCAAAACATCGAATGCGCCCGGCGACTCCGGCTCGCGGATCCACGCGCTGCCGTCGTAACATCCATTGCCGTCGAGGGAGACCAGCCCGGACAACCACGGTGGCGGGCTCGAAAGATCGTGGAATTCCGCGCCCGAGTATGGCCGCGCCACACAATGCGCGCCCTGCACGAGCGACGACCCGTAAGCTGCAAACTCGATCGCGGGCGGCCAAAGTTCTACCGCTCGCGCGACTCCGAGGATGGCACCGAACGGCACGCCTTCGCCTTCGCGCGAACCCGGATATTGATCGAAGAAGATACCGCTGCATTGCAGTGGCGACGGCGGAGTCGCAGAAAGGTGCAACACGATCGTCGCGGTCGCCGGCTGTTTCGAGGGTATTTGCGGCGTGTTGCCAGGCTGCGTTTCGATGCGAAGGTAGTTTGCGCACAACGGATCGAGGTACGCTTGCGGTTGCAACGGCTGAGCATCGTAGGTTTTGCTCGCGCCGACGCGTACGCTCGCACCGCGTTGCGCCAACGCCCCGCGCGGAAACTGCAGCGCAGGTTGCGTGGCGTGTGCGTACGATTTCCCGGCGTAGGTTGCCGTCAGCCAACCCATCACATCGACGCTCGTGGAAGCGCCTTGCCCGAAGTCGTCGGTGACGGTCGCGCGACACGTTCCGGCCGCGCTGGGCTCGAGCGGAAACGCTGCCGGCGCGTCGTTGGTGCCCTGCCCGAACGAGTTCGGATACGAATACGGCGTGTTGGGCGGTGGTGACGGCGTAGCGATGCCCTCTTTCTCTTCGTACGGCGGCGAATATGGGGACGGCAATACGTCGGGAAACGTCGCCACCCCGTTGCCGCAACGAAAACCATCGGTCGTCGCAAACCAATGGGTGTAGCCCCATTCGCTGGCGTCGAAGGTTTGCTCGCGAACGGTAGGCCAGAAATACGTTAGCGACGTCGGCACGACGATCGGTACGTTGGGCGTAGGCGATGGGTTTGGGAGCGGAGCGGTCGCGATCCAGACGGTGCAGGCGAGATGTCGCGTGAGCGCTGCGCGTCCCGGCGAAAAGAAGCGCAATGTAAAACCGGTCGCGGGACATTCCGGCTCGCGCTCGATCGTCGCGAACGTCACATGCGCGCCGTCGACCTTCGGATAGTGAGCGCGCCCGCTGACATGATCGGATGCGCCAAGAAAGAGCGCAAACGGCGGTTTGCCCAAACCAGCCTCGGTAACGCTGAACGTTGAATCGACCGGCATCACGTTGTCGGCCACCACCGCGCTTTGGCCGTTCGGACGTCCGGCGTATACCCGCAACGTAAAGCCGCCCTTGTCACCGGCTCGCGGTAGAAATGCGAGGGTCGCGCCGTTCCCTTGCGTCTGTGCGATTCCGCGAGCCGCAGCGAAGGCGGCATCGAAATCATTCGCCGCTTGCCACGCGGCCGCCGGACGCTGCGCCAGCGACCAAACGACGACGCCGGCCAGCACTGCGATAATAGCAACCGCGACGACGGTTTCGAGCAGTGTGAAGCCGGCTTGAGCGTTGCGCGCCACACTGTACGGAGTACCCTCACAACGCTACGGCTGCTGCTTCGTGCTATATCGCTACGGTCACGCTCCGTACCAGCGTAAGCTCGGCCAAATAACCGAAAGCGGCGCGATCGGGTCGCGGCAAATATAGATCGGCGACGGCCCTTCGACGATCCAGCGATACGGCTCGTCTGAAGTGCGCACTAAACGAACGTCGCGATAAAAACGTCGTAACAAATCGATGCGCGACGCCCCGACCGCCACTAAAACGCTCCCGCCGTAGCCGCGCGTGCCCCACAGATAGTATGAGTTCTGACTCGAAATCGCCGGCGGCAACCCAAACCCCGGCCCGAAAAAGTCCAGCGCTCCGGCATCGGCATACGTATCGGCATACACGGCGGCGCGCGCACGGTCTGCTGCAGGAAGCGATCGATAGACCGAAGCGACGTCGGACGCCAGTCGATGCCAGCCAAACTCTTCCGCAAACACCGGCTGAATCAGATGCGCCGCACTACCGCCAGTTCCGGTCAAAGCGAAGGCTTGCGTATACAGAACGAGTCCGCCGGCCGGCAACACCGGCAACGACAACGGCATCGCGACGATCCCGACGACCGCGACCGCGCCGAGCAGCGTTACCCGCCAACCTGCCGCCAAACGTTCGATCGCCACCGCGCCGATCGCCAGCAGCGTCGCATAGAAACCGATGATATAGTAGCCTTTTGCCGAGAGCGCTACGGCCACGACGAAGGTCAAACAATATGCGACCGGCACGAAACGTATGTCGCGCAACGAGCGAATGCGGAACGGCGCGGCGATTCCGGCTAGCCATACCAACGCCGCCGGCGGGTTCGTGTAGACGAGTTGTTCGACGGCGAACGACCACGCATTGCGGAGCACGTCCGCCGATTCCAAAAATAAGCCGGTAGCGAGCGCCGGTCGATGCAAAGCGTCCTCGCGCACGACATCGACGAACGGCCAGCCGTGTCCGGCTTGCCACAAAAGATTCGGCGCAATCGCGACCAGGCACAGCGCTCCGGATAACAGAGCCAACGGCGTCCGCAATCGCTGCCGTTCGGGAAAAAACAACACCGAGACCAACATCGCTGCGACCGGCAGCCCAATCGAGTATTTGCCGTACGCTCCGAATGCGACCGCACCGGCCGCCGCGATCCACCATCGCGCTCCGCCGCCGCGCACGATGCGAATCGCACAGTAGAGCGCCAAGGTCCAAGACAACGGCTCGAGCGACGTCGTCGTCAACACGTTGCCGAGCAAGAGGTACGCCGGCGTGAGTATCGTAGCGACCGCGGCCAGCGCGCGGGCGAAACGTCCGCCGCCCAGTTCTGCGACGATTGCGACGGCCATCGCCGCCGTCAATGCGGCTGCAAGCGCGGGAAACGCACGCAATGCGAACAGCGAGTAGCTTGCCGGCCCGGATAGCCATGCGGCGACTGCAACGAGCGGCGGCTGATCGACGTACCCCCATGCCAAATGCTTCGCGCAGGCGATGAAGTACAGTTCGTCGCGAAAATACCCGTATCGCCCGGACGTCGAACCGTGCAGCACTAACGCCGCGGCTGCTGCAACCGCGGCGATTAGGCTGCCCGGCGCGCTCGAACCAGTAGACTCAGTGCGTATCCGCAGACGCCCGACCAAATCCACGCCCCCAGCGCGACGTTCCAATCCCACCACACGCCGTCGGTCGCCAGGGTCGTCAATACATAAACGCCGATGTACGTTACCGGCACCAACACTGCGAAGCGGGTGAAGGCCGCCGGCCGTTCCGGCCGGGGATGCCAACGCGCGACGGCAAGATCGGCCAATCCACCGGCGACGAGCGACTGCAACACCGTCGTCGCCAAGAGCCACGTGTGGTTGGTGAACGCAGCCGCGGCGGGTGCGTTGCCGAGAACGAACATCGCGGTGATCCAGCCCGGACCGGTGCGAACGCGCGACACCAGCCATAATGCAAAACCGGCCACGATCGTGCTTTGCGCGATGACGATGAGCACGCCGACCGACACTTTATAGTAACCGATCCCGAGCGCCGTCAGGTACGTTGGCGCGAACGGAACGATCGGCGGCGGTGCGTTGGTTCGACCGGCTGCCGGATCGAACGCGTAGGCCGTCCCGAAATGCACCAGCACCAGCCAGGTCGCCAAACCGATGACCAGCGGAAACTGCCGAGCGTAATCGCGCGCGTGGCGCCGGTCGGCGAGGACGCTGCGGATCGGGCCGGAAGAAACGAAGAAGATGCTCAACCCAATGAGCTGATGCGTCGGGCTCAGCAAGGCATCGACGCCCTCCTCGAGGCCGAGCAGCGAGTGCCAGATCATGTCGCCCAATCCAGCGATAAAGAAAAACGGAATTCCAATAGCGGCCAAGCGATATGCGCGCGGCAGTGATTCGGACCAGGCATATCCGGCTCGATGATTGCGGACGGCGAAGGTCGCCATTACGGTTACTACCGCAACCATTCCTAAATAAAACGTGGCGTGATATGGAGTAAAGAACGTTTCGATCGGAACGTGACCGTGCGCCCACGCATCGACAAAAAAGCCGTAGGCAATCCAAAGACAGCACACCGCGACTGCGTAATCGAAGACCACGCTGCGGGGTACCGCCTGGCGCTGCATCCGTAAGCCGTTACGCGCGCGGGCGGGGGCGACCTTTGAAGGAAATGGACGGCCGGTTCGTAGACCTTGCCGGTAATGGCCGTTGCTTGGAGCGCCCGTTGGTCGATCGTCGCCGTCGCGCTCGGCGTCGCCCTGCTGCAAGGTTGCGTTTCGCGCATGCCGTCCGTACCGCCGGGCGTGCAAATCGGCGGAACACCGACACTACCCGCGCCGAACGTGCTACCCGACCGAGCACCTCCGCGTCTCACCAAAATGTATTTTTCGACGCTCGACGTCCGCCGCGGCACGCGCTGGTCCGGTGCATTCGTCGGCGGCACGAACGTCGCCAGCGTGGAGGTTCGTACGAACTTATTTTCTATCGACGTCCCGCGCGTCGGTTTCGGCCGCTTTGCGTTCGCGGTCGACGTTCTCGACGTCGCACCGATCTTTATTCGGCCGTATGCGTTGCGCGTCATCGCCCACAACAGCGCCGGCGACAGTTTCGAACGCGATCTCCCGCTAGTGATTCGCTGATGCAGACCAGACTCGACGTTGCGGTCGAACATGGCGTCGCGACGCTCACGCTCAACGGTCCCGAGCGCAAGAACCCGCTCACCTTCGATCTCTATCGCGAACTGTTGGCGCGATTTACAGACTTCGCGACCGACGAAACCGTCCACGCGATCGTGCTCGCCGGAGCGGGCGGCAACTTTTGCTCGGGTGGCGACGTACGCGACATCATCGGACCGCTCACCACCCAATCCCCGCAAGAATTGCTCGAGTTCACGCAGCTTACCGGCGATGTCGTCAAAGCCATGCGAGCCTGTCCGCAGCCGATCGTTGCCGCGGTCGACGGCGTGTGCGTCGGCGCGGGCGCGATTCTGGCGATGGCGTCGGACATGCGATTCGGTACCGAGCGGTCGCGCGTCGCATTCCTGTTCGTGCGCGTCGGGTTGGCCGGCTGCGATATGGGCGCGTGCGCGATCTTGCCGCGCATCGTCGGTCTCGGCCGCGCGTCAGAACTGCTGTATACCGGCAGGACGCTGGGCGGAGCCGAGGCCGCTGCTTGGGGTTTTTACAACGAACTGTGCGAACCCGGCGACGTCCTCCAGCGAGCCGTGACGCTGGCCCGCAGCATCGCTGCCGGCCCGACCTTCGCGCACGGCGTCACCAAACACATGTTGTTGGAAGAGTGGTCGATGCCGCTGAACGATGCAATCGATTCCGAAGCTCGTGCGCAGGCGCGCTGCATGGAAACGGCGGATTTTCGCGAGGCATACGACGCGTTTATCGAAAAGCGAGCGCCGGAGTGGAAAGGCCGATGAGCGCCGGGCGTTACGACTGGCCCTTTTTCGGCGACGAACATCGTGCCTTCGCCGAACGCGTTGCAGCCTTCGCACGAGACGTCGAAATCGAAGACGACGAAGCGCGCCCGGCTGAAACGTGCACGGCCTGGGTTCGCGCGCTGGGTGCGGCCGGATTGCTGCGCTGCTGCGTGCCGAATGATGGTAAATCCGTCGACGTCCGTACGTTGTGTGTCGCGCGCGAGCATCTCGGCTATCGTTCCGCGTTGGGCGATTTTGCGTTCGCAATGCAGGGCCTCGGCATCGGACCCGTTTCGTTGTTCGGAAATGCCGAGCAGCGCGCGCGCTATCTCGGCCGCGTCGCGACTGGAGAACTGATTCCAGCGTTCGCGCTTTCCGAACGTGAGGCTGGATCCGACGTTGCAGCCCTACAAACGGTCGCGGTCCGTGATGGTGACGGGTACGCGATCGACGGCGAAAAAATGTGGATTTCAAACGCTGGACTGGCCGGCGTGTACCTGGTCTTCGCGCGCACCGGCGGTCCGGGTGCCAGGGGCCTATCCGCCTTCGCGGTCGATGCCGAAACGCCGGGCGTCGAACCGGGCGAACCGATTGAGACGATCGCGCCGCATCCGTTGGCTGCGGTGTCGTTTCGTGGCGTTCGCGTTCCCGAACGTGCGCGGATCGGCGCCGAAGGCGACGGATTCAAAATAGCCATGGCGACCCTCGACGTTTTTCGCAGTACGGTTGGTGCGGCCGCCGTCGGTATGGCGCGCCGCGCCTTCGACGAGAGCGTCGTTCACGCACGCGAACGTAAGTTGTTCGGGGCGCCGTTGGGGGCATTGCAACTCACGCAGTCGTCGCTGGCGCACATGGCGACCGAACTCGATGCCGCATCGCTGTTGATCTACCGTGCTGCCTGGACAAAGGACAACGGCGCGGCGCGCATCACCCGAGAGGCCGCGATGGCCAAATGGTTCGCGACCGAAGCCGCCTCGCGCATTTGCGACCGCGCCGTCCAACTCTTCGGAGGGTTAGGTGTGACGCGCGGTTCGATCGTCGAGCGCTTGTATCGCGACGTGCGCGCCTTGCGCATTTACGAAGGCGCCAGTGAAGTGCAGCAGCTGGTCATCGCACGCAGCGTGCTCGAAGCCTAAGATGCGGGTGACCGCCCACGTCGATACGTTTGCCGAGGATCGCCTGCCGCCGCGCGAAATGATGCCGGAGCAGCGCTTCGACCTTCCGGAGATGCGCTATCCCGAGCGCCTGAATTGCGTTGACGCGTTACTCGACAGCCACGTTGCCGCTGGACGCGGCGATCGCCGTTGCGTGGTTTCGCCTGCTGGAACGTGGACGTACACCGAGTTGTTGTCCACGGTGAACCGAATCGCGAATGTGCTGGTCGACGATTTCGGCCTCGTTCCCGGCAATCGCGTGCTGCTTCGCGCGCCCAATACACCGATGCTCGCGGCCTGCTGGTTCGCCGTTTTGAAAGCCGGCGGCGTCGTGCTAACGACCATGCCGCTCTATCGAAGCACCGAGCTGCGCGTGATGATCGATACGGCCCACGTCAAACTAGCGTTGTGCGATCGGCGCCTGCAAGACGAGCTCGTGACCGCAGCCGAAGGCATCGACGATCTCACGATTGCATTTTTCGGCGGCCCGGATGAAGAGGTCGAAATGCTCATGCGGCGCGCCTCGGATCGTTTCGACAACGTCGAAACTGCCGCCGAAGACGTCGCGTTGATCGCGTTTACATCGGGAACCACCGGCAAGCCGAAGGCCGCGATGCACTTTCATCGCGACATCCTTGCGACGTGCGATTCCTATGGCGCACACGTCTTGCAGCCCGATGCGAACGACCTGTTTTGCGGAAGCGCTCCAATGGCGTTTACGTTCGGGCTGGGCGGACATCTGTTGTTTCCGTTATATGCCGGCGCCGCCACGTTATTGATAGAAAAGGCCGGCGCTACCGAGTTATTGGACGCGATCGAAACGTACGGCGTCACGACGTTGTTCACCGCGCCGATCGCCTACCGCGCGATGACCGCACATGCGCCGCAGCGCAATCTTTCGTCTTTACGACGCTGCGTCTCGGCCGGCGAGACCCTTCCCAAGCCCGTGTGGGAAGCATGGCATGCGGCGACCGGAATTCGCATCCTCGACGGGATCGGAAGCACCGAAATGCTGCACATCTTTGTCGGGTCGCCCGCGCCGGAAGTTCGAGCCGGTTGCACCGGACGCGCCGTGCCCGGCTACGTAGCCGAAGTGCACGACGATGATGGCAACCGCGTTCCAAATGGCACCGTCGGACGGCTCGCCGTCAAAGGCCCGACCGGCTGTAAATATCTGGCCGACGAGCGCCAAAGCACCTACGTTCGAAACGGCTGGAACTACCCGGGCGACGCCTATCGCATGGATGACGAGGGATATTTGTGGTACGTCGCGCGCACCGACGACATGATCGTTTCGGCCGGCTACAATATTTCCGGACCGGAAGTCGAACAAGCACTCCTGGCTCACGACGGCGTAAAAGAAGTCGCCGTCGTCGGTAAACGCGACGAAGTGAAGGAGACGCAGCTCGTAAAGGCCTTCGTCGTGTTGGCTGATCCCGCGGAAGCCTCGCCGGACAAAGCGGACGAGCTGCGCGCCTTTTGCATCGCCCGCATAGCGCCGTTCAAAGCGCCGCGCGAGATCGAGTTCGTCAGCGAACTCCCGCGCACCGAAACTGGAAAGGTCCAGCGCTACAAACTGCGCGACCGCTGATCGATCGCGATGCTGAAACAGCAATATGTCGAGGTTCGGAGCAGCAAGTCAACCGGCAGCACAGCGCGCATCCCCGTGCTCGAAGGGAGGCTTCTCCAAGAGATTCTCGCCGTTGAGCCATCGCGCGACGGCGAGCTGGTGTATCGACCCTGCTGTGTCGAAGTTGAAAGCGGGCAACTCATCGATCGCGTGTACTTCGCTGAGGCGTTTAGTTGGCACAAACATTGGGGCGTCTGGCCCTTAGATGACCCTTGCAAGAGCTTGTTCTCGATATCACGCGTTAAGCGTATTTTTTCATCGCCCTCACGATTGCCGGCGCTACTTGCCAATAAGCTGTATCGCGGCGGCGAGACCTCGATGGGCGGAACATCGTTCGCGCTGATCTTGCGCGACGGGCGGCGAATTCCGGTGCTCACTGGGAACGCTGTGGACTTCCCGGAATATCCTCCCGAAGTCAAGCCCAGCGATATCGTCGATGTTATACACGGATATAACGAGATATCCGCGTCGCGAATTGGAACCGCGAATTATTGCTGGTGTTTGTATACCACGCGATCCTAGGAAAATAGACCCCGCCGCCCATGTTTAGCATTGTCGGGAATTCGGACTAGACTACGTCCACCAGTTCACGTTTTGGTAACGCGTTTTTCGGCTCGAAACGCGAGTGATCGTCGCGCTCGTCCCTAATTCTCGGCAAGTGAGACCTGACGGCGAACCGTTTGGAGTCAAAACCGACGCAAAAACGGTTAAGTTTGCGTAATAGTTATGTGAGCGAGTGGACTAGACGTAGTTCGAATTCCCTACAGTCCGAAATCGGGGTGTCACGCAGCGCCGCCGCGTTAGGGCAGCACCGCCGTCGCCTCGATCTCAACTCGAGCGCCTTCCTCCAGCAGTGCCGCAACCTGCACCAGCGTCATCGCCGGATAGTTCGAACCAATAATCTCGCGGTAGCCAGCACCCAACGCCTGCGTCGCCTCGCGATACTCAGCGCAATCGACCACATACCATGTCAGCCGCATCAGATGCTCGGGCCCGCCCCCGGCCGCGCGAACGATCGCAACGACGTTACGCAGCGCCTGCAGCGCCTGTTCGAGAAATGCCGGACCAACCAGCTCGTTCCGTTCGTTCCAGCCGATCTGGCCGGAAATCGCCAAAACGCGACCCGAAGCCACGACGCCCTGCGCGTAGCCACTCGGGCGCGGCCAACCTTCGGGTAAAACCAAATCGCTCACGTGTAATCTCCTGCGGTCGTGCGGTCTATCCCGGCGTGCGTCCCCATTCCACGCAAAACCAAGGTTACAGCTGCGCTCACCAACAGATTGACCGTCAGCGCGTACAATGCGATAAATCCGGTCACCGAGTGCCCAAACACCACAACGGTAAAATTCGAGCTAAAGCCGGCGGCATACGCCATCGCGCAGCTCGAGGCGATTCCGCAGGCCCATCCGGCCAGCAGCGCGCGCGGCTCGAACCAGCGCGTCCACAGCCCCAAAACGAAGGACGGGAAGATCTGCAACATCACCGATCCGCCCAACAACTGAAAGTCGATCGCATACGGCACGGGAAGGAAGAAGATCAGCAGCAAGCCACAAGCGCACATCGCCAACGTTAACCGACGCGCGATCAGCGTCTCCACCGGATTGCGCTCCGGCGAGAACTCGCGGAAGACGTTGCTCGCAAACAAATTGGCCGCACCGATGCACATGATCGCGGCCGGCACGAGCGCTCCGATCGCGATCGCAGCGAAGGCCACGCCCGCGAACCAATCCGGAAAGAATCGCGCGAACAGCAAAGGCACGACGCTGCTCGTCTGCGAGGGCTTAACGTGAATGCCGGCCGCGATCGCGCAATATCCGAGCAACGCGAGCAGCCCCAACAACAACGAATAAATCGGCAGCAGTGCCATATTCCGCCGGATCACTTCCTGGCTTTTGGCCGCCAACACGCTGGTGATCGAATGCGGATAGATGAACAACGACAAGGCCGAACCAAATGCCATCGTCGCGTAGGTAAAATACTGCGACGGCGCCAGAAAGATCGATCCCGGTTTCGGCCTCGATGCTAACACGGATGCAGAGACCGCAAAGATGTGCGACCAACCACCCAACCGCGAAGGAATCACAACGATCGCCGCAATCACGGTCACATAAATCAACGTGTCTTTCACGAACGCGATCAGCGCCGGCGCGCGTAAGCCGCTTGTATATGTGTACGCAGCCAATAGCGCAAAAGCTACCGTCAGCGCGGGCAAGCCGTGGTACGCCGCAAATACGCCGCCCAGTTGCTCGAAAGCCGCTCGCATGCCGATCAACTGCAAGGCGATGTACGGCATTGCGGCCACCACCCCGGTGAGCGCCACCGCAACCTCCAGCGGGCGATAGCCGAAACGGTCGCGCACGAAATCGGCGCTCGTCACATAGCCGCGCGACCGCGCTATGCCCCAAAAACGTACCAGCACGACGAGCGCAATCGGGTACGCAACCGTAGCATACGGCACCGCAAAAAACCCCAATGCTCCCACGCCATATACCAGCGCAGGAACGGCGATGAACGTGTACGCGGTATACAGGTCGCCGCCGAGCAGAAACCACGACACGATCGTGCCGAACCTGCGTCCGCCCAGCGCCCATTCATCGAGACTCTGCAGATTAGGCGAACCCCAGCGCGCCGCTACGAACCCGAGCACCGTGACCACGGCCGCTAGGCCGAGCATCACAAAAGCAGCGCTAGACATGACTAAGCAACGCTACACATCTCGGCTGCGAGTCACGAATGCCACCACGCCCAACAGCAGCGACGTAATCACAACCCACGACAGCTGATACCAGTAAAAGAACGGCAGCCCGAACAGCACCGGACTCGGATGGTTATACAAAAAGGGCAGCAGCGTGCCCACGAACGGTAACAGCAGCAGCGCATACCACGCGCGCGCGCTTCGCATCCGCGGCCTGTTGTGCGCGCCGCCGAACGCTACCTTTCGAGCGGTGAAGAACGCTCCGACCAAATGCCGGCGATAGAAAGGCGTCCGAGCAGCATCGCGATCGCCATCCCGGCCAAGCAAATCGCTGCGCCCGCGATTTGATGCGGTTCCAAGTGCGACCCTAAAATCCAGACGCTCGCGAAGCCGGCCACGATCGGCACGAGAAAACCAAACATTCCGGCGCGCGCGGCGCCGATTTGGGCGATGCCGTAGTTCCACACCGGCCACGTCAGCACGATTGGGAACACGACGGCGAATGCGAACGGTCCCCAGACGGCCCAGCCCAGATGCGATAGGTCGACGTGCGGCAGGCGCGCCGCGCCGACGGGCGCGATCATCAACATTCCGATCGTCATCGTTATCGCGACTAGCACGATCGGCGGATAGCGGCCGACCAGTCGCGCCGTCAACACGTTATAGCCGGCAAACGACAGCGACGATAACAGCGTCAATGCGTCGCCGAGCCGAAACGTGGCATGACCCGCAAAGGCTCCTTCAAACACTGCGACACCGGCGAGGGCGATGGCGGCGCCGATCCAGCGACCCGTCGTAACGCGCTCCGCACCGGTGAGTGCGACGATGAGCAGCGTGAACACCGGTGCGAGCGCGCCGAGCAGCGAGGACGCGAACGCGCTCGTATTCGCTAGTCCGAAGATCCAGAAGTATTGATACGCGCCATATCCGCATGCCGCGCACGCTACCAGCAACGGCACGTCGCGCCGTCGCAACCGCACGCGTTGTCCGGTGGCGGCGACCAGCCCAAAAACCAACGGCGTCATCGCGACGAAGCGCAATCCGGTGAATACGAGCGGGTCTAATCGGTCGATTGCGGCCTTGACCAGCACCACGTTGAGTCCCCAACAGACGGCAACATAGAGCAGGCCCGCATACACGAGCGTACGTGAACGCACTGCCTTTGCGTTCGTCAGCCGAGGACGCAGCGCTTTTAAGGTAGGAGGGAGGACGTACGAAAGCCAAGCCAGGGGTTCATTGCAACCGACCGACCGTCACCACTTATGAAAGGGCCGTGCAATGTCAGTTTCCTCACCGCCTCCCGCCACTGATGGACCGTTTGGCTTAGCGCCCAACGTCGCCGCGGGCTTAGCCTATCTGCTGGGAATCATCGGCGGAATCGTCATGTTCCTCGGCGGTGGAACCAACCGGTTCGCCAAATGGTCGGCCGCGCAGTCGATCGTGATTTGGGGCGCCTACATCGTGCTCTTGTTCGCGATCGATTTCATCTTCGGGCTGATCCATCTATGGGCGCTCGCGGTGCCGCTAACGATGGTCCTCGGCTTGATTTGGTTCGTGCTGTGGATCTGGACGTTCGTCACCGGTTTCCAAGGCAAAGAAGTTGAAGTCCCCGTTTTCGCCGGTTTGACGAAGAGCATCTTCAAACTGTAAAGCGCCTCACGGCGACCACCGCAAGGGAGCGGTGGCCGCCGGAGCAATACGCTGGCGCCAAACGTTGGCGGGAATCGTCGCCCCTGTAACCGCGTTGCGGTAAACGGTCGTCGCCAAGGTTCCCGTCCCATCGGTTGCGCCGCCGTCGTCACCGGCATCTTCGAAATCCGGTGAGAACGTGCCGTCGCCCCGCCCGTCTAACGCGGCATACGGTGCGACGCGCCAAGTGCGAAAGCGTACGCGTGTCGTCCGCGTCGCTAGTGCTACTCCGCCGGCCTCGACCGCCGTTACAACCACGGCGGCTTCAACGCGCCCTTCGCTCACGTCGTCATTGGCTTGATCGTATGCCGTGCACGACTCGTTCGGACACGGAGTCGCGCGCGGCGCGCCCGGCGTACTCCACGCTATCGTCGCCTCGCTTTGAATCGCGCAATGATCGCCGTTCCGCACCACGCATTGCGCGCTGAGCTGCGCGTTGGGCGGAAGTGCGGCGCCCGCGTCGTTCCCTGCGGCGACCCATCGAGCCAATGTGAAACGCGCCCGCGCCACCGCGAACCCGGTTTCGTCGCCGGCCGCTATCGCGGCCCGCGCGTGCAGCGCCGCCACCGCGCCGCCCGCGGCCGCACGAACGGCCGGCTCGAGCAGCGCGCACATCAGCCCGATTGCGAACAACGCACGCAGCAGCACGTTACGGCGCCCCGGGCGGCGCCGGCACGAGCCCGTTGCGCGGCAACTCCGAACCGGGCACCGGCGCTTGGGCCGCAACGGTCGCTCGCAGCTCGGCACGTTGCGACGCACCGCCGTCTGGCGTCCCGCCGGAAGCTTGCACCGACACGTCGATCTGCCACGCCCCGCCGGCTCGGTGAGTCGCCAGTGAGACCACCGCCGCCAGCGGAGAGCCGCCCGGCATCGGGAGCGAGGTGGCGACGCTCGCCGGAACGATCGATCCTCCGCTGTATTTCACGATGTCGACCGCCGTGCTGAGTTCGCGACGCACGCAGGCTTCGAGCGCTTCGCGGCGATCGCGTTCGATGCGATGCCGCCCGATCGCAAGAAACGCGCTTAGGGCGGCGCCGGCGGCAATGGCGATGACGGCGATCGCGACGGCGACTTCGATGAGGGTGTTTGCGCGTTGTCGTTCGAGTCGCACGACGATGCGAGTGCCCCGTCGCGTTTCGTACGCGCCCACGGCGGCCGCACGCGTAACAACGGACGTTCGAATCCGAACGTCACGATCGTTGCCTGCGCAATGGTGCTCGCAAACGCGATCGCCGTAAACTGCGGTTGCCAGACCGGATCGTAATTCGCGGCGCCGACGTAGGGCGGAATGCGCCACGCCAACAGTTCGCGCGCCAGCATTTGGTGATAGAGATATAGGTTGTAGGATATCGTCGCTAAAAAGCGCAGCGGCGGATTATCGAGTAGCAACTGCCACCACCGGGGCGCCCACAAAAAACCCAACGCCAACACCGAAAAGGCCGCGCCCAACATCGGCCGGCGATCGATCTGCCACACGCCGGCCCACTGATCTGCGAGCCGGTAGGCGTACAAGCTTTGCAACAAAACGACCAGCCACGCCGCGCCGGCCAACCCGGCTACCGCACTTACGAGGCTGCCGGCGCGCGAACGCAACGGGCCGAAACGCACGTACGCATACGCGCTGATCGATCCGAACAAAAAGATGTCGAGATATCCGGGCAAGTTTTCAGAGTACTCGCCGAACCAGGTTTGCATGCAGCAGTGCGCCAGCCACGCCCGCCACACGGCGGCGATCAGCACGGCACCGGCAGTGGTCAGCCAAGGATTGCGCCGGAAGCACCACCACACCAGCGGGAAAATGCAATAAAACTCGACTTCCACCGCTAGCGTCCACAACACGCCGCTGATGGTTCCGTACGTTTGCGGAAACCACGTATGCACGAACAGCAGATGCGTCAGGATGTCGGCCGGAGCCCACGCTCCCGGCTGTTTTTGCGCGTATCCAAGCGCGTACGCGATGCCGATGAACAACACGTACGACGGCACGATCTTGATAAAGCGGCGCCACGCGAACTCGCCCCAACGTTGCGGCGGACCGCCTGCCAGCCATTCGCGTACGAACGGATACGCGATCACGAAGCCGCTCAGATAGAAGAAAAGGGTGACGCCGATGAAGCCCGTTTCCGGAACGAACTGCAACCACGCGACGGGGGATGGAAGAAACGAAATCTCCCACACGTGGTACCACAGCACCAAGAGCACGGCTAGGCCGCGTAAACCGTCCAGAACGCCGAGTCGCCGGGGTTCGACGAAGTCGCCGCTTGCCGCCACGGAGCCCGGCTTACCCGTTCCTCAAAGCCGGCCCTTCGCTGAAGCCGGCCCTTCGCTTTTGTACCAGATGCTTGACACAAAGTTCCGTTTGTATTAACGTGTTGATACAATGATTCATCATCTTCCTTTGTACGAACGCGAAATGCTGCTGCGCTTGATTTGGGCGGCGCTTTTGGCCGGGGCGGGCATCGCCATACTCGTGCGACGCAGCCTTGGGTGGTGGGGCGCCGGAGCGACTTGCTTTTTTCGCACGCCGGAGGGGTTGACGCCGGACCAAGTCGCGCGGCTCGAACGCACGCTGGCGGCTCGCCGCGCGGCAGAAGGCAGCGCGGTTCCGTGGCGGCGTTCGGTCGGGATCCTTGCCATCTTGCTGGCGATCGTCGAACTCATCCCGGCCGTCCCGTTTGCGATTCCCTACGCGCTGTTTTGTTTGGGCCTGGCGGCTTCGGAACTCATCTGCTTCAGTGGAATGCGCCGTGCCGTTCACCGCAGAGCTGCAGCGCTGGTCCCGCGCTCGCCGTTGCAGGCAATACCGCCGTTCCTGTACTTGACCGTGGGCGCGGCGTTCACGGGTGTCGTCCTTGCCTCTCCGGGAATGCATCCGCTCGTCGTGATCGTGATCGCGGTCGCTACTGCGATTCTCGCTTGGATCGCCTGGCAAATCGCGGCCGGTCGTGCGCTCCTACTTGGTGACGATCCGAAGATGGAGTATGCGGTCGACGAGCGTCTGCGCGTGCTACGCGTGACCAATATGGCCACGTTGGCCTGCGCGCCGGCGACCGCTCTGGTCGCTTCCAGTATCCCTTTCGTCGCGGACTCTTATCGCCGGTCGAGCGATGTGGCGTCATGGATCGCCGAAGCTGCTCTGCTCGCCGCCGTCCTGGGGGCCTTCGTAATCGCCCGGCGCTCGGCAGTAAAGTTCGAGCGGGACATTGCCTGACGCGAACCACGAGCCGTTTCTCTACGTCGATGAACGGCTCGAGACGCCACCGTATCGCCAGATTGCCGAACAGTTACGCGGCGCGATCGAATCGGGAACGCTGGCGGCCGGCGCACTGCTGCCGACGGTTCGCCAACTGGCCGGCGATTTGCGGATCGCTCCCAACACGGTGGCGCGCGCCTACACCGATATGCAAGCCGAGGGATGGATCGTCAGCGAGGGCCGGCGCGGAACCCGCGTCGCCGATCGGGCACCCGAGTCGGCGCGGGCCGACCGGCGCGAAGGCTTGCAAGAAGCGGCCGAGCGTTTCGTGCGCGGCCTACGCCAGCGCGGCTTTAGTGCGGCCGAAATTGCCGGCGAAATTACACGTGCCACGGACGGCGCATCCTAGCGCCGCTCGTTGACGCTTCCGCCGCGCTCGTGGTAGACTGCCGAGGTTCGGCCCCACTCGGGGTCCCGGCGCGGTGCCGGGGGCGCTCCCGAGGTTTCCCGAGGCTTCGGTCTTGGGGTGGAGGCCGTGTTTTACTGTGTTAGGGAGCGATTTTGCCCACTATCAATCAGCTGGTTCGCCGCGGTCGCGAAAAAACCGAGAAAAAGGTCAAGACCCGCGCGTTCCGAGTCATCCTGACCGGTCCCAAGCCGGGGCATCCGGATCTACCGACGCGTCAGTTCGAAGTGGCCGGCAATCCGCAGCGCCGCGGCGTTTGCACCCAAGTCAAAACCGTCACGCCCAAGAAGCCGAACTCCGCGCTGCGCAAAGTCGCTCGCGTCCGTTTGACCAACGGTGAAGAAGTCACGGCATACATCCCGGGCATCGGCCACAACCTGCAAGAGCATTCGGTCGTGCTCGTGCGCGGCGGCCGCGTGAAAGATTTGCCGGGCGTTCGCTACCACATCATCCGCGGAACCCTCGACACCGCCGGGACCGCAAACCGCAAGCAAGGCCGTTCGAAGTACGGCGCCAAGCGAACGGTGAAGAAGTAATGCCGCGTAAAGGGCCCGCAGTCAAACGGCAGATTCTGCCCGACGGAAAGTTCAATTCGAAAGTCCTCGCACGGTTCATCAACAAAGTGATGCTGCGCGGCAAGAAGTCGACTGCCGAGAACATTACGTATGCCGCGCTCACCATCGTGTCCGAGAAAACCGGACGCGACCCGATGGACGTGTTTTCGCAGGCGCTTTCCAACGCGATGCCGTTGGTCGAAGTTCGTCCGCGGCGCGTCGGCGGCGCAACCTACCAAGTTCCGATGGAAGTCCGTCCGGACCGCCGTCAAGCGATGGCCATGCGCTGGCTGATCGGGTTCGCCCGCTCGCGCGCCGGCCGCTCGATGGAAGAAAAACTCGCGAACGAACTGCTCGACGCGTCCAACAATACCGGCGCGACGATCAAGAAGCGCGAAGACACGCACAAAATGGCGGAGGCCAACAAAGCCTTCGCACACTATCGCTGGTAAAACGTAAAACACACCAAACACCATGGCAACAAGGGATTTTCCCCTCGAACGAACGAGGAACATCGGCATTGCCGCGCACATCGATGCCGGCAAAACGACCTGTACCGAACGTATTCTGTTCTACACCGGCCGCGTCCACAAGATCGGCGAAGTCCACGACGGCGCCGCCACGATGGACTGGATGGTGCAAGAACAAGAACGCGGTATCACGATCACGTCGGCCGCAACGGCGACGACGTGGCGCGACACGCGTATTAACATCATCGATACGCCCGGACACGTCGATTTTACCGTAGAAGTCGAGCGCTCGCTGCGCGTGCTCGATGGTTTAGTCGCGCTGTTCGATTCGGTTGCCGCGGTGCAGCCCCAGTCGGAAACGGTCTGGCGCCAAGCCAATAAGTATAAGGTTCCGCGCATCATCTTCGTCAACAAGATGGATCGCATGGGCGCCGACTTCTTCAACGTCGTCGACAAGATTCGCGAACGTCTGGGCGGTCGCGCCGTCCCGATTCAAGTGCCGATCGGCGCCGAGGACAACTTCCAGGGAATCGTCGACTTATTCACGATGAAAAAGACCGTCTACACCGACGATCTCGGTTCGACCATGGACTCCGAAGAAGAAGTCACCGGCGAGCTGCGTGAGGTCGCGCTCAAGTGGCGCCAGTCGCTGGTCGAAGCGATCGCCGAACAAGATGACGAGCTGCTCGAGATGTTTTTCGACGGTAAGGACTTGCCGATCGATCGCATGAAGGCGGCGTTGCGCCGCGCTACGATCGAAGGCAGCGTGCTGCCGATGCTGTGCGGTTCCGCATTCAAGAACAAGGGCATACAGCCGCTGCTCGACGCCGTCGTCGAGTACATGCCGTCGCCGATCGATGCCAAACCCATTATCGGCAAAGATCCAAAGACCGGCGACGAGATGACGCGCAAAGCGTCCGACGAGCAGCCGTTCTGCGCGCTTGCGTTCAAGATCGCGACCGATCCGTATGGCAACTTGACGTATTTCCGGGTGTATTCCGGTGTGTTGAACAAGGGCAGCTACGTACTGAACTCGCGCAGCGGGCGCAAGGAACGCATCGGGCGCATTTTGCGCATGCACGCCAACCATCGCGAAGATATCGATAGCATAGGCGCGGGCGACATCGCCGCGGCGGTCGGTCTGACCGACACGCGTACCGGCGACACGCTCTGCGATGAGAAAACGCCGATCACGCTCGAGTCGATCACCTTCCCCGAACCGGTCATTTCGCAAGCGATCGAGCCGAAGACCAAGGGCGATCAGGACAAACTCGGCATCGCGCTAACGCGTTTGGCGCAAGAAGATCCGACGTTCCGCATGCGCACCGACGAAGAAACCCAGCAGACGATTATCGCCGGCATGGGTGAGCTCCACCTCGAAATCATTCTCGACCGCCTGCGACGCGAGTTTAAAGTCGAGGCCAACGTCGGCAAACCGCAGGTTGCATACAAAGAAGCCATCACGAAGACGGTCGAAAAGCAAGGCAAATTCGTCCGGCAGTCGGGTGGTAAAGGTCAATACGGCGACATCTGGCTCCGGGTCGAGCCGCAAGAGCCCGGCACCGGCTTCATCTTTGAATGGAAGATCGTCGGGGGCAAGGTACCCAAGGAGTACTCGAAGGCGGTTCAGGAAGGCATCCGCGAGTCGTCACAGAGCGGCATCCTGGCCGGCTACCCGGTGCTCGACTTTAAGGTCACCGCGTTCGATGGCTCGTACCATGATGTGGACTCGTCGGAAATGGCGTTCAAAATCGCCGGGTCGATGGGTTGGAAAGAAGCCAATCGCACGGCCGGGCCGATTCTGCTCGAACCGTTGATGAAAGTGGAAGTCACGACCCCTCGGGAGTACATGGGCGGCATCACCGGCGACTTGATTCGGCGCCGCGGCGTCATTCAGTCCACCGAGGAAGCGCCCGGAGGCGTGCAAGTCATCCTGGCTAACATCCCGCTTTCGGAGATGTTCGGGTACGCCACCGACATGCGGTCCGCCACGCAGGGGCGCGCGACCTACACGATGGAGTTCTCGCACTACGAAAAGGCGCCGCGCTCGGTCGAAGAAGAGATCGTCGCGAAGGCATCCGGCAAAAAGGCCGGCGCCGCCTAGGGGCTTCCCCGTTTGACAGGGTCGCTGCCCTCTTGATATATTCCGTAGGTCATGGCGCTCTCTTCGCGAGGGCGTTTGTGACGTAAACGGTTAACTCGCAATAAAGCGTAAGGAAAAAAATGGCCAAGGCAAAGTTCGAGCGCAATAAGCCTCACGTCAACATCGGCACGACGGGACACGTCGACCATGGCAAGACGACGCTGACGGCGGCGATCACGCACTGTCTCGCAACCGAGGGGCTGGCATCAGCTCGCGGCGTCGACGAGATCGACAACGCTCCCGAAGAAAAAGAGCGCGGCATTACGATCGCTATCTCGCACCAAGAGTACGAGACCAAAAAGCGTCACTACGCGCACGTCGATTGCCCCGGTCACGCCGACTACATCAAGAACATGATCACCGGCGCTGCCCAGATGGACGGCGCGGTCCTGGTGGTCGCGGCGACCGATGGCCCGATGCCGCAAACGCGCGAGCACATTCTGCTTATGCGCCAAGTCGGCGTTCCCCGCATCGTGGTCTTCCTGAATAAGGTCGATCTGGTCGAGGACGAAGAGCTGCTCGAATTGGTCGAGATGGAAGTTCGCGAGCTGCTGAGCCAGTACGAGTTCGACGGCGATAACACGCCGATCATCCGTGGCTCGGCCCTCAAGGCGCTGCAGTCGGATGGCAAGCGTGGCGCCGGCACAACCGATCCGATCTTCCAACTGATGGACACGGTCGACGAGTTCATTCAGGATCCGGTCCGCCAAATCGACAAGCCGTTCCTCATGCCGGTCGAAGATGTGTTCACGATCACCGGACGCGGTACCGTCGGTACCGGACGCGTCGAGCGCGGACAGGTCAAAGTCGGTGAAGAAATCGAGATCGTCGGTCTCAAAGAAGAGACGAGAAAAACGGTCGTCACGGGCATCGAAATGTTCCGCAAGCTGCTCGATTCGGGCATCGCGGGCGACAACATCGGCGTGCTCCTGCGCGGCGTCGATCGCAACGACATCGAACGCGGCCAGGTGCTCGCCAAACCTGGCTCGGTCAAGCCGCATAAGAAGTTTAAGGCCGAGGTGTACGTCCTCTCCAAAGAAGAGGGCGGCCGCCACACGCCGTTCTTCGGCAACTATCGTCCGCAGTTTTACTTTCGCACGACCGACGTCACCGGCACGATCAAACTGCCGGACGGCGTCGAAATGGTGATGCCCGGCGACAACGTCCAGATGGACGTCGAGCTGATCACGCCGATCGCGTGCGAAGAGGGACTGCGTTTTGCAATCCGTGAAGGCGGCCGCACCGTCGGCGCCGGCGTCGTCACCAGCGTCTCGGAGTAAATGTCAAAACAAAAGATTCGCATCCGGTTAAAGGCTTACGACCACCGCGTGCTTGACCAATCTGCAGAGCGCATCGTCGAAACGGCGAAGCGCACCGGTGCGTTCGTAAGCGGTCCAGTTCCGCTCCCAACCGAAATCAATCGTTTCTGCGTGCAGCGTTCCACCAACAACGACAAAAAATCGCGCGAGCACTTCGAGATGCGCACCCACAAGCGGCTGATCGACATTCTGCAAGCGTCGCCCAAGACGATGGACGCGCTGATGCATCTCGATCTCCCGGCCGGTGTGGACATCGAACTCAAAGCCTAAGAGTTCGCAAGCGGCCGCCCGGCAGGGCAGCCCAAGCCGTTCCCCATAAAACGACGGAAAACACTCCGTCGTTTTATGCTTTGGAGGGCAACGTGGAAGTCAAACCGACGTACCTGGGCACAATGGTCGCGCTGGCCACGGTGGCATTCGGCCTGATCGCCGCGGGCGCATGGAATAAGTTTATCAGCGATACCATCGCGTTATTTCTCAAGCCCGGCAGCGGTGTGCTGGCCGAGCTAATCTACGCAGTGCTCGTCACGCTGCTGGCCATCTTCGTGGTGCAAGCACTCGGTAAACTCGCCGAAAAAGATATCGGCCCGAAGGTTCGCTAACCGCTATTTTCGCGAGAGTCGGGGCGCCCGAGAGCCGTGTGGCCCCGACTTCCCCGCCGCATCAGCGGTCCTTTTCGCGGTGTGTTTGGCTCTCGCTTCCGTCGTTTTCCGGATGGTGGAGTTCCGCCGTAATTTGTTCGGCTTCGCTGGGCGGTAGCGCCTCGAGCCCGATGAGCCGATTATCCGCTTTCTCAATCGCGCTAATAAGGGAGTCGAGCTTTGCGTTCATCGCTATGGTATCGCGACTCTGCGCGTTATTAAGGACGAAGACCATAAGAAACGTGACGATGGTCGTTCCGGTATTGATGAGAAGCTGCCAGCCGTCGGAATAACGAGTAATTGGCCCGAAAAGCGCCCAAACGAGGACGATGATAAAGGCGGCTCCGGTCGCTGCCGGAGATGAAACGAACCGGTTAACGCCGGACGCGAACGCGCTAAATGCATTTTTCATCTGGCTACGATGGTTCGCGATACTCGAGCGACCTCTTACTTTTTATGTGGCCCGACTGACGACGGCCAATCGGGACGAGTTAGCCCGCTGCGGCGTCGCCTTTCTTGGGCGGTTTGCCGGAACGGAGTTTAAAGGCTAACTCGGGACGGTGTTGCATCGGCGGATACACGTGTGCTCGGACTTCGAATCCTTTTGCCTCCAAGCCAAGCCTGTACGCCGCTTGTTGGATGCCGTGCAGAATCTTGGCGCTCAGCTGCTCGTCCGCGACGCCCAGATCCATCAAGCTGTGCACGTGCTTCTTGCACAACAAGGTCGCGCGCAGCTCGGCCTCCTCACGCGGCGACTCATTGTCTTCGTCGACCGGATCGTGGAACACGACGACGTGCGAATCTTCAAAGATGATCTCGCTGTCGCCGACGATCTTGTCCCAAGATTTGGGTTCCTTGGGCCAGTCCGGTGGCCCAGCTAGGATATCGCTCGGGGAAACGACGGATTTACCGTCTTTGAAGTCGGCCATACGCACGCGCTTTGAGCGTGACGGCCGCGCGACCTGCTGGAAGGACGGACGTTTTGCCGTCGAACTCCGATCGTTCGCGCCGGCTTACTTTGAAGGAGCGTTTATGACGCAGTGGATCTCGCACCTCATCAGCGGCCCAGAACAGCGTACGTGGGAGAAGCCCGATCCCGACCACACGTTTCGCGGCCGGCTCGACGGAACGCGCGCCCGCGCCGATGAGGTCGTATACGAAGACGACGACGTTTTCGCGTTCCGCCACAACATCGATCGCAGCAAACCCGAGTGGTGGGAAGTCCACGTCGTCATCATTCCGAAAAAATGGATACCGACGCTCCTGGATTTCGGTTTAGGGGACGCGCGCATCTGGAGCCGTTTGCTCGCCGGCATTCAAAAAGTCGCGCTCAAGATGGGAATGTACGAAAAAGGCTTTACGGTTCGGATGGGCGTGCTGCCGCCATATCAGCACACCGAGCACGTGCACATCCACATCCTGTCCGGAAAACACACGTCGCCGGTGATCGACGGTCCGCTGCCGGATGCCGGCTAGCGACGACGCACCGGCGCCGCCCGTCCGGCCGACGCTGCTCAGCGTCGCGCTGGTTTTTGCCGCGATTTCGTCGACGTCGTTCGGCGGCGGCCAAAAGGCGTCGATCCGCCAGCAGGTCGTCAAGCAAGGTTGGATGGACAAAGACGCCTTTTTGGAAGGCCTCGAGTTGGCGCAAGTGTTGCCCGGTCCAAACATTCTCAACCTCGCGATTTTTTGCGGTCAGCGCGCGCGCGGCGTGCCGGGAGCGATCGCAGCCTTTCTGGGCGCCAGCATTCCGCCGCTCCTCATCGTCTTAGTCGCAGGCGCCCTCTACTTCAAGTATTCAGAAAATCCGTTCGTCCGGGGCGGCCTGCGCGGCTGCGCCGTCGGCGCGCTCGGGCTCACGGTGGCCAATGCGTTGGAGTTGAGCTGGGACGAACGCAACGACTGGATTAAGTTGCTGTTACTGGCGCTCACGGCGGTGGTCGTGTCGCTCTTCAAAATGCCGTTGCTGTTAGTGCTAGTCGTTTTCGGCGGAATCGGCATCATGCACGAATATCTGCGCTCTCGCCGTCAGGCCGCCTCGCCGTGAGCAGTACGATGCATACGGCGCTCCATCTGCTATGGACGTTCGGACAGTTATCGGTCTTAGGCTTCGGCGGCGGCAAAGGCATCATCCCGCAGATGCATCGCGACGCGGTCGAAAACTACCGCTGGGTGACGTCGGCACAGTTCACGCAGTTTTACACGATCGGCAAGCTCGTGCCGGGGCCGACGACGATTTTTGCCGCGCTGATCGGATATGCGGCGATGCCGAAGACGCCGTTGATCGGCGCGACGGTTGCGACCGTCGGCATGTTCGTTCCGTCGAGCGCGATTATGATGGCAGCCGACGTTGCTTGGGATCGCTTCGCAAACTCGCCGTGGCGGCCGATCTTGGCGCGTGGCTTGGCACCGGCCATCGTCGGGTTGGTATGGTCGAGCGTGTTGACGATCGCGCGCGGAACCCCGGCCGGCATTTTGCCATACGCCGTCACCGCCGTTGTCGTGTTGCTCACGCTGCGCACGAAGCTTAGCGCACCGGTGCTGATCGTCGCGTCGGGCGTTGTGGGGATAATTGCGCTACGTTAGCGAAGCGAGCGGGCATGCCCATCGAGCTTCATGAGGCCCGCGAGCGTAAATTTAGCGGCACGAAACGGCGAATCTACCATCTCTTAGAAGAAATGGGGACGTCTGGCGATCAAATTTGGCCGTTTGCGTCGCAGCCGTTTATGCGTTCGCCCGGCCCGTTATCCGTCGGTAAAACCGAAGAGTGGCATCTGGGCGTGCATGCCGTCCTGCAAGAGGCCGTTTCCGAAGACCGCATCGTATGGCGCATTCAAAACGAAGGCATCGACGGAGTGCACGGTTTCTATGTGACGACCGAAGGTAAGACGACCACGGTGGTCCACAGGTTCGACGCGCAATTATCCGATACGGATGGCCGGCTGTTCTGGCGGCGTTTCGAAGACCAATTCGAGCGGTCGACCGAGGCGTTGTTCGACAAACTCGCGCGCGTGCTGAAACGCTAATCGCCCGCCGGCGATTGGTAGGTAGATGAACCAACGACAACTTGGTACGGCCGGTCCCCTGGTATCCGAACTGGGGCTGGGCTGCATGGGCATGTCCGATTTTTACGGACAGCGCGACGACGAGGAGTCGATTCGCACGATCCACCGCGCGCTCGACCTCGGCATTACGATGCTCGATACCGCCGATATGTACGGCACCGGCGACAACGAAGAGCTGGTAGGCCGGGCGATTGCGGGCCGTCGCGACGATGTGTTTATCGCAACCAAATTTGGAATCGTGCGCGATCCCAACGATCCGCAAAAGCGCGGCATTGACGGAAGTGCCGCGTACGTCTCCGCTGCCTGCCATGCGTCGTTGTTCCGGCTGAAGGTCGACACGATCGACTTGTACTACCAGCATCGCGTCGACACGTCTACGCCGATCGAAGAAACGATCGGTGCGATGGCGCGCTTGGTCGAAGCCGGTAAGGTGCGCTACATCGGGTTGTCGGAGGCCTCGGCCGAGACAGTCCGCCGCGCGCACGCCGTGCACCCCATCGCGGCGGTCCAAAACGAATGGTCGCTCTGGTCGCGCGATCTGGAAGAGAACGGCCAGTTAGAGGCGCTCCGCGAGTGCGGCGCCGCAATCGTGGCATACAGTCCGCTCGGCCGCGGCTTCCTCACCGGCGAAATCAAGAGCGCGGGCGATTTTGGGCCCGGGGACTTTCGCGGCAGCTCGCCGCGTTTTACCGGCGACAACTTTGCCAAGAATCTGACACTGGTCGATGCGGTTCGCCAGCTCGCAACCAAAAAGGGCTGCGCCCCCTCGCAGATCGCGCTCGCGTGGCTCTTGGCGCAGGGCGACGACGTCGTCCCGATACCGGGCACCAAACGCGTGCGCTATATAGAAGAGAACGTCGGCGCACTTGCGGTGCAACTGACCGATGAGGAACTGCAGTGGCTTGATGACATCTTTCCGCCGGGCGTCGCCAGCGGCGACCGCTACGAAGATATGAGCTTCGTCAACCGGTGAGCGGAGCGACCCCGCGTAGCGCTCCCGACGCCGTCGACTTCATTGGCATTTCGGGGCTGCTCTCCGACGAAGAACGCCTGATCCGCGACAGCGTCCGCGCGTTCGTACGCGACCGCATTACCCCTAACGTCGCCGACTGGTTCGAGAGCGGCACCTTGCCGCGGGATCTGGGGCGCGGCTTGGGTGAGTTGGGCGTCCTGGGCATGCACCTCGACGGGTACGGTTGTCCTGGAGCGAGCGCGGTGGCGTACGGTCTCGCCTGTTTGGAATTGGAAGCCGGCGACTCGGGCGTACGCAGCTTTGCCTCGGTTCAAGGCTCGCTTGCGATGTACGCGATCTACCGCTGGGGCAGCGAAGAGCAGAAGAATCGCTGGCTGCCGTCGATGGCTCGCGGCGAAGCCATCGGATGCTTCGGCTTGACCGAGCCGGACTTCGGCAGCAATCCTAGCGGAATGCGCACGTCCGCGCGCCGCGACGGTTCCGATTGGATCCTCGACGGAACCAAAATGTGGATTACCAATGGTTCGATCGCCAATGTTTCGATCGTTTGGGCGCAGACCGACGACGGCATCCGCGGATTCATCGTTCCCGCCGGCACCAAGGGCTTTAGCGCGAACGATATCCACCGCAAGCTTTCGTTGCGCGCATCGGTTACGAGCGAACTGGTGCTGCACGACTGCCGTCTGCCGGCCGAAGCGCTGCTCCCGAAGGCGCGCGGTCTCTCCGGCCCGCTCGCCTGTTTAAATGAAGCGCGCTACGGGATCATCTGGGGCGCGATGGGCGCCGCGCGGTCGTGCTACGAGACCGCGCTGGAGTATTCTAAGACGCGCGTGCAGTTCGACCGGCCGATCGGCGGCTTTCAGCTCACGCAAGAAAAGCTGGTCGACATGCTGCTCGAGCTGAACAAAGGCACGTTGTTGGCATTGCACCTCGGCCGGCGCAAAGACGACAAACAGTTGCATCCCTCGCAAGTGAGTTTCGGAAAACTCAACAACGTTCGCCAAGCGCTGCAGATCGCGCGCACCGCCCGCACCGTCCTCGGCGCCAACGGCGTGACCCTCGAGTATCCGGTGATCCGACACATGAACAATCTCGAATCGGTCCTCACCTACGAGGGCACGACGGAGATGCACGCGCTCATCGTCGGAAAAGAGATCACCGGTCTCGACGCATTCACGTAGGCCGGGCGGCACACACCCGTTTTCGACTGTAGCGAAATCGGACTACGTCTAGTCCACTCGTTCACAAATCGGTAACGTGTGGATGCGGCTTTTTGGGCCGCTTCGGCGTTCGGTCCGGCTCTGTCTGGCGTATTGGCGACGGCTCGGACAGCGCGAAACGGGGCGTCGGCCATGAACAACAGCATTGAGGACGAGTTTGGCGATCGCCAAAATGTGAACCAGCGGACTAAGTCTAGTCCAAATTTTGCAGTGCTTCTGTGCCCCTTACCGGCACGGTGCGGGATCGGAATCAAGCGAGCGAGCCACCGAACGCGCACCTAGCGTTTCTATGGATCGAAGTCCGGGCATCATGGCTGCCGACTCTCGCCCTTGACGCCTCTCGCGGCGCCTGATACACTCTCCGGGTTGTGGTCCAGGCCGGCCCGCGGTTATTTGCGTGTGCCGGTCGAAAGTTCTAGTCGATACGCCTGGGCCCGTGTACTAGCACCCCTTATTTCAACAGGACGAGGACGTATGAAGAACATCCTTGGCCGCAAGGTTGGGATGACGAGCGTTTTCACCGACGACGGGCGATATGTCCCGGTGACGGTGATCGAAGCCGGTCCCTGCACGGTCGTGGAACGCCGGACGAAAGAGAAGCACGGGTACGATGCCGTGGCTCTGGGGTTCGGCACGCGTAAAAAGCGCCGCGTAACCCGTGCCCTTGCTGGGCATTTTAAGAAGCAGAACGTCGAACCGGCACGTTACGTGCGCGAGTTTCGCGACGACATCGACGGCGTCGAAGCCGGTCAGACCGTGACGGTCGCCGAGTTCGCAGCCGGCGATCGCATCGACGTGGTAGGCATCTCGAAGGGCCACGGCTTTGCCGGCGGCATCAAGCGCCACAACTTCAGCGGCGGCGGCGCGAGCCACGGTTCGATGATCCACCGCCAGCCCGGCTCGAACGGCGACACCAACGCCGGTCGTACCGTTAAGGGTAGCCGGCGTCCCGGACACTACGGCGTCGATCGCACGACGACGCAGAATCTGGAAGTCGTCCGCGCCGATGGCGAGCGCAACTTGCTGTTGATTCGCGGTCCGGTTCCGGGTGCCAAAAATGGCCTCGTGATCGTTCGCAAGAGCGTCAAGAGCCGGCCGGTCGCGCCGGCGGCGGGGGCGTAGCATGCCAAACGTTATCGATTCCAAAGGCGCCACCGTACGCGAGGTCGCGGCCCCCGAGTTATTGCTCCGCGATTACGCGTTGGCCGCTCCGGTCGTGTTCCGGGCCGTTCATCGCGAGATGGCGAACGCTCGCGCCGGCCTTGCCTCGACCAAGCGTCGCGACGAAGTCTCGGGCGGTGGCCGCAAACCGTATAAGCAAAAGGGAACCGGTCGTGCCCGCCAGGGTTCGATCCGCTCGCCGCAATGGCGCCACGGCGGCGTCGTGTTCGGCCCCAAGCCCCGCAGCTATTCGGAGTCGCTCAATAAAAAGGAACGCCGCCTCGCGTTCATGGCCGCCCTATCCGATCGCTTCCGCAACGATGCCATCACCTTGCTCGATACCGCGGGATTCGCGATCGACAAGACGGCCGCGTGCGCGGCGCTGCTGTTCGGCAACGTCAAGGCCGCGAAGACCGGCCCCAAAACCCTCGTCGTATGCGGACAAGGCGAGGAAATTCGTCCGCTGCTCGAGCGGGTCACGCGCAATCTTGGGCGAGTCGCCGTCACCGACGATGGAGCGCTCGATGTTAAAGACGTGTTGCGCTACGACCGCATTATCTTCACGACCGGCGCATACGACGCGGTTGTCGCCCGGCTCGACGCTGCCGAAGGAGCCCGCTAGTGGACGCCCGCGACGTCATCGTTTCTCCGCGCATCACCGAAAAAGCGATGGCCGATGCGCTACTCAATCAGTACACGTTCGTCGTGAACCCGCACGCGACTAAGACGCAGATCCGTCATGCGATCGAGTCGATCTTCAGCGTGAACGTGACCAAGGTCAACACCGTGAACGTTCGCGGTAAATCGCGCAACTTCGCCAAGCGCGGCGTGAAAACGCATGGCAAGCAGAGCGACTTCAAAAAAGCCGTCGTCACCCTCAAGGCCGGACAAAAAATCGAACTGGCCGGCGTCAACTACTTCGAGCAATAAACATGCCAGTAAAGAAATATCGCCCGACATCTCCCGGCCGCCGGTTCATCACCACGATGGATTTTTCGGATCTGTCGAAGGTCGAACCCGAAAAGTCGCTGCTGGAAGCCGGCAAGAAGAACGCCGGACGCAACAATAACGGACGCATCACCGTTCGCCACAAAGGCGGCGGAGCGCGACGCCGGTATCGTATTATCGATTTCAAGCGTACCAAGGACGGGATTCCCGCCAAAGTCGCGACGATCGAATACGACCCGAATCGTTCGTGCCGTATTGCGTTGGTCAACTATCGCGACGGCGAGAAGCGTTACATCCTTGCGCCGCTCGGCCTCAAGGTCGGCGATCCGATCGAGTCGGGCACCGGCGCCGACATCAAAATCGGCAACTGCCTGCCGATCAAGAACATTCCGGTCGGTACCGTCATCCACAACATCGAGCTGCGTTCGGGCGAGGGCGGCAAGCTCGTTCGTTCGGCCGGCGTTTCGGCCCAGTTGATGGCAAAAGAAGGCACGTACTCGCAAGTGCGTATGCCGTCCGGCGAAGTGCGCCGCATCCACATCGATTGCCGCGCAACCATCGGTCAACTCGGCAACATCGAGCACGAAAATCAAGTCATCGGTAAAGCCGGCCGTCAACGCCATTTGGGCAAACGCCCGAGCGTTCGCGGTATCGCCATGAATCCAGTCGATCACCCGCATGGTGGTGGTGAGGCGCGTTCGACCTCGGGCCGTCCGCCGACCACGCCGTGGGGCCAGATGACGATGGGCAAAAAGACGCGCCGTAACAAGCGCACGACCAAGATGATCGTTCGCAAACGGGGTTCGAAGTAAATGAGCCGCAGTCTCAAAAAGGGCCCGTTCGTGGCCGAGCATCTGATCAAGAAAATCGATCAGCTCAACGAAACGCGCGACAAGCGCGTCGTGAAAACGTGGAGCCGCGCTTCGACGATCGTTCCGGCCATGGTCGGGCATACGATCGGCGTGCACAACGGCAAGATGCATATTCCGGTCTACGTCACCGAGAATATGGTTGGCCACAAGCTTGGCGAGTTTTCGCCGACGCGTCATTTCCGCGGACATGGCGGCGATAAAGCGACGGTGAAATAATGAGTGCCGCACATCCGCTTCCTACGACCAACGCCGTCGCGCATCTGCGCTTCGTGCGCATGGGACCGCGTAAACTGCGCCGCGTGGCCGATGCCATTCGCGGTAAGAGCGTGCGTGAAGCCCTCGCGCTGTTGAAGTTTGCCGACGTCTACGCCGCCGAACCGATCGGCAAGTTGGTTCGCAGCGCCGTCGCCAACGCCGGCAACAATCACGACATGAATGCCGACGAGCTGTACATCACGCGCATTACGGTCGACGGCGGTCCCGGCGGACGCTTCACCAAGCGACTGGATCCGCGCGCACAAGGCCGTGCGTACTTCAAGCGTAAGCGTCTGTCGCACGTTACCGTCATGGTGAGCGAACAGCCGCCGGCCAAGCCGCCGCGCAAACGCGCCGGTGCCTCGGTACAGAGCGCACGCCGCATCGTTCGCCGTCCGGCCGCCGAAGCGGGCCGCAAGAAATCTTCGCGCAAACGCGCGACCGCGCCGGTTGCAGCAGCTGCTGCCGGAGCTACGGAGTAAGCATGGGTCAAAAAATTCACCCGGTCGGATTGCGGCTGGGCATCACGCGGACGTGGGACAGCCGGTGGTTCGAGAAGCGCCACTACATCGATTGGTTGCACGAAGACGTCGCGATTCGCAAGTATCTCAACCGCTGGATGCGCTCGGCCGCAATTAGCAAAGTTGAGATCGAGCGGCGTACCAATCAGGTGCGCGTTCTCATCAACACCGCCAAGCCCGGTATCATCATCGGCAAGCGCGGCGTCGGTATCGAGGACATCCGCAAGAGCCTCGAGCGTCTGACCGGCAAGAACGTTCAGGTGAACGTCGTGGAAATCAAGCATCCCGAGCTCGATGCGCGTCTGGTCGGCCAGAACATCGTCGATCAACTCGAGAAACGCATCGCGTTCCGTCGCGCTATGAAGCAAGCCATCATGCGAACCATGAAGGCCGGCGCGCGCGGCGTCAAAGTACAAGTCTCGGGCCGCCTCGGCGGTGCCGAAATCGCGCGTACCGAGCGCAACTCCGATGGCAAGGTGCCGCTGCACACGCTGCGCGCCGACATCGATTACGCGACCGTCGAAGCATTTACCACGTTCGGCCGCATCGGCGTCAAAGTGTGGGTGTATCGCGGCGAAGTGCTGCCCGATCAGCCGCGCCCGGATGCCAATGTTCGCGATCGTGCCGACCGCGGCGGGTTCCGCGAACGTCGCGAACGGGGTGGCCGCGGCCGCGGCCGTAGTGGCGAGCGTGCTCCGCAAGCGGTTGGAGCGCCGCCGCATCAGCCGCCGATCTCTCGTCCGGCACATGAGTCCGAGGCGCAAGCGCTTACCGAAGCCGCGCTGCCGAACGAAAGCGCGCCCGAAGCGATCGTCGATCGGTTAGCCGCAGTCGTCGAGTCGACGCCCGCGCCGCACGTCGAAGCCGCACCCGCACCGCACGTCGAAGCCGCACCCGCGCCGCACGTCGAAACCGCGCCCGCGCCGCAAGCTGAGGCTGCACCCGCACCCGCGCAACCGGAGGTCACCGAAGAGTAATGCTGACCCCCAAACGCGTCAAATGGCGCAAGGTGCATCGCGGACGCATGACCGGGCGCGCGATTCGCGGGAGCACGCTGACGTTCGGCGATTTCGGATTGCAAGCGATGGAACCGTGTTGGATGACCAGCCGGCAGATCGAAGCGGCTCGTATCGCCATGACGCGCCACATCAAACGTGGCGGCAAAGTGTGGATCAAAGTGTTTCCGGATAAGCCGGTCACCAAAAAGCCCGCCGAAGTCCGCATGGGCGCCGGCAAAGGTAATCCGGAGTTCTGGGTAGCCGTGGTGCGTCCCGGACGCGTGCTGTTCGAGCTTTCCGGCGTTGCGCCGGAAGTCGCTCGCGAAGCGCTGAAACGCGCCGCCGCCAAGTTGCCCATCGATACCAAGATCGTCGCCCGCGAGGAGGTCACCGCATGATAAAAACCGATCTCGACGAGTGGCGTTCGCTGAGCATTAAAGAGCTCGAGCAGAAAGCGCGCGACACCAAGAACGAGATGTTTACGCTGCGCTTTGCGCTGCGTACCGGGCATCTCACGGATTTCAGCAAGGTTCGTGCCATCCGCCGTACCTACGCACGCATTCAGACCGTGATTTCCGAAAAGCGGATTGCCGAGGAGCAGCATGGAGCAGCATAACGTCGAGACGCCGGTCGTCGAGACGCCGGTCGTCGAAACGCCGGCCGTCGACGCGACGGACGCGACGGAACGCGCGTCGCGGCGCGTCAAGCAAGGTCGCGTCGCGTCCAATAAGATGGACAAGACGATCGTCGTCGTGTCCGAAACGCGCGTGCCGCATCGCACCTACGGCAAGATCGTTCGCAAGTCGTCGCGCTTCAAGGCACACGACGAGCGCAACGAAGCCAACATCGGCGACGTGGTTCGTATTATGGAATGCCGTCCGTTATCGCGCGACAAGCGCTGGCGGTTGGTCGAAATCGTGGAGCGAGCGAAGTGATCCAACAAGAAACGCGGCTCAAGGTGGCCGATAACTCCGGCGCACGCGAACTGCTGGTGATTCACATTTCCGGCGGCAGCCGGCACTCGTACGCACACGTCGGCGACATCGTCGTCGGAACGGTGAAGAGCGCCATTCCGGGTGCGGCCGTCAAGAAGGGTCAAGTCGTCAAAGCCGTCGTCGTCCGCACGAGTGCGCCGATCCGGCGTGCCGACGGTTCGGTCGTACGCAGCGACGACAACGCTTGCGTGATTATTAAGGGAGACAAAGACAATCTGGATCCGCGCGGCACGCGCGTCTTCGGCCCGGTCATGCGCGAACTGCGCGACCGCGGCTTCTTAAAGATCGCATCGCTGGCGCCGGAGGTGTTATAAGCGTTATGGCAGCCAAACCGAATATTTTAAAGGGCGACACGGTGATGATCCGTCGCGGCAAAGAACGCGGTCATCGCGGAACCGTCAAGGCGGTGCAAGTCGACCACGGAACCGCGACGATCGAAGGTCTGAACGTGATCAAGCGGCACACCAAACAAGAGCGTACGTCCGGCAACATGGGCGGCTCGCAGACAGGCGGCATCGTCGAGAAAGAAGCGCCGCTTCCGTTGTCGGCTCTGCAATACGTCTGTGAGAAGTGCAAACTGCCGACGCGCCTGCGCCATCAGCAGTCGCCGACGGGCGGTTCGCAACGCGTTTGCGCGCGCTGCGGCGAGCCCGCGCGCGAATCGGCGAAGGGAGCGTAAGCGTGGCGAATCGTTTGCGGGAAACCTATCAAGGACGCGTGCGCGAACAGCTGCAAGAGCGCTTCGGCTATGCTAACGTCCACGAGATTCCGAAGTTCTCGAAGGTCGTCATCAACATGAGCGTGGGTGAGGCGATTGCTAACCCCAAGTCGCTCGATGCGGCGGTTTCGGAACTGACGGCGATCTCCGGCCAAAAGCCGATCGTCACCAAGGCACGCAAGTCGATCGCGGCGTTCAAGCTACGCGAAGGCATGAACATCGGAGCCAAGGTCACGCTGCGCGGCGAGCGCATGTACGTGTTCCTGGACAAGCTGTTCAACGTCGTGCTGCCGCGTATCCGCGACTTCCGGGGCTTGCCGACGAAGTCGTTCGACGGACGCGGCAACTACAACTTAGGGTTGCGAGAGCAGCTCGTGTTTCCAGAAATCAACTACGACAAAGTCGACAAGACGCGCGGGATGGATATCACGATCGTTACGACGGCCAAGAACGACGAAGAAGCGTCGGAGTTTCTTACGGCGATGGGTCTTCCGCTACAGAAGGGACGCGGTTAATGGCGAAAACGAGCATGATAGTCAAGCAGCAGCGTGGGTCCAAGTTCGGGGTGCGCGATTACAATCGTTGCCGCATCTGCGGGCGCCCGCGCGGCTACTTGCGTCGCTTTGCTATGTGCCGCATCTGCTTCCGTGAGAACGCGCACAAAGGCGTCGTTCCTGGCGTGACCAAGGCGTCGTGGTAAGGGGGAAGGCATGTCCGCAGTAACCGATCCCATCGCCGATATGTTGACGCGCATTCGCAATGCGAATATGGCCAACCACAAGACGGTCGATATTCCGGCCTCGCGCCCCAAACAGGCGATCGCGCAGATTCTCGTCGATGAAGGCTTCATCGTCAGTTTCGAGCGCGTGACGGAGGGTCCGCAAGGCCTCATCCGCATCCAGCTCAAGTACGGGCCGGAAAAAGAAAAAGTCATCAACGGCCTTCGCCGCATTTCGCGCCCGGGGTTGCGGGTCTACACCGGCAAGTCGGAGATTCCGCGCGTGCTGGGCGGTTTGGGTCTGGTCATCATCTCGACGCCGCAGGGCATCATGTCCGGCAAACGCGCCAAAAAAGTTGGCGTCGGCGGCGAGGTCATAGCCTACGTCTGGTAGTCCGCTTTAGAACGATGCAAGAGAGAGAACGATAGAATGTCACGCATAGGAAAGTTGCCGGTCGCGGTTCCCGCCGGCGTCGACGTTACGGTCGCCGAGAGCACCGTCAGCGTCAAAGGTCCGAAGGGCCAGCTGAGCCAGGCGATCGCACCGCAATTGGTCGACGTCAAGCTGTCCGACGGAACGTTGACGGTCGAGCGCAAGGGCGATTCGAAACCGTACCGCAGCTCGCACGGGCTCACGCGCACGCTCATCGCCAATATGGTTGAGGGCGTGAGCAAGGGCTTTCGTAAGAGCCTGGAGATTCAGGGCGTCGGTTACCGCGTTTCGAAGGCCGGCGACCGGTTGAATTTCAATTTGGGCTACTCGCACCCGGTAACATTCGAGCCGCCGGCCGGTATCGTCTTGAGTGTCGAGGGCACGAACCGCGTGCACGTCGACGGCATCGATAAGCAAGCCGTCGGACAAGCCGCAGCCGACATCCGTAATCTGCGTCCGCCCGAGCCGTACAAGGGCAAAGGCATCCGGTACGCGGGCGAAGTCGTGCGTAAGAAACTCGGTAAAGCCGGAAAGGCTGGCAAGAAGTAATGGCGCAAGCTTCCAAAGCGGTTTCGCGTCGCGCGCGCCACGAGCGCTTGCGCAAGAAGGTTACCGGTACGCAAGAGCGTCCGCGGTTGTTCGTGCAGCGCACGCTGCACCATATCTACGCAACGCTGGTCGACGATTCGCGCGGCGTCACGCTCGCTGCGGTCTCGACCGTGCAAAAACCGGTCGGCGAAAGTTTGGAATCGAAGACCAACGTCGAGGCGGCCAAAGCGGTCGGATCGGCGATCGCCGCTAAGGCCAAAGAAGCCGGCATCTCCGACGTGGTCTTCGACCGCGGCGGCAATCGTTATCACGGACGGGTACGCGCGCTTGCGGATGCGGCGCGAGAAGCGGGGTTGAACTTTTAATGCAGTATCGTGGCGGTCGCGAGCGCGACAACAGCGGATTCGAAGAAACGGTCGTGCGCGTGAATCGCGTTGCGAAGGTCGTCAAGGGTGGTAAGCGCTTTAGCTTTAGCGCGCTGGTCGTCGTCGGCGATCGTCGCGGTAAGGTCGGCTTCGCGATCGGTAAGGCCGGCGAGGTTCCGGACGCAATCCGTAAAGGGGTCGAGCAGGCCAAGAAGAGCCTGGTCACCGTCCCGATGGTCGAAAAAACGATTCCGCACGAAGTATTTATGCAGGTAGGCGCCGCACGCGTCATGATCAAACCAGCCGCTCCCGGCACCGGCGTTATCGCCGGCGGTTCGATGCGCGCCGTGCTCGAACTGGCCGGCATTCACGACATTCTGACCAAATGCTTGGGAACCACCAATCCGATCAACGTCGTCATGGCGACGGTCGAGGCGCTCCGGTCCTTGCGGACCGCCGAACGCGTCGCATCGCTGCGTGGCAAGACGGTTAAGGAAATCTTCGCCGCCTAACGGCAGACGAGAACGAATACGATGGCAGACGAAACCACGACGACGGCCTCGGCCGGTCCACTCAAACTCGGCGCGCTCGTTCCGGCGCCTGGTAGCCGCCCGAAGCGTCAGCGCATCGGTCGCGGCCACGGTTCCGGCATGGTCAAAACCGGCGGCGAAGGCGGCAAGGGTCAAACCGTTCGCTCGGGCGGCGGCAAGGGTCCGGCCTTCGAGGGCGGGCAGACACCGTGGCAGCGGCGCTTACCGCACAACCGCGGTTACTCCCAAAAGGCGCGCGATATCGGACATTTCCGGACGCGTCTTGCGGTCGTCAATTTGCATCGCTTGTCGGGCTGGGATACATCGATCGAAGTCACGCCTGAATCACTCAAAAAGCATGGCGTCCTTGCGTCGCTTCGTGACGGCGTGAAAATTTTGGGCGAAGCCAGGCCGGGGCACGATCTGCCGGCCGGATTGCGTTTCCGCCACGTCGTGTTTTCGCAGAGCGCGCGTGACGCCTTGACGGCTGCCGGCGCAACGATCATCGAGAACATCTAACTTGTTCGATAATCTTCGCGCTGCCGTTCTCGTCCCAGAGATCCGGAAGCGGCTTCTGTTCGTGCTGTTCGGCTTCGCGTGGTTCGTCTTCATGATCCACGTGCAGCTGCCCAACGTTAACCAAGCGCAGTGGCAGAGTGTGTTGCAGAGCGGCGCGTTCTACAACTTGCTCGGCTTCCTGTCGGGCGGCGCGCTGCAGAAGTTGTCGGTTATCGCGATGGGCATCACGCCCTACATCAACGCGTCGATCATCATGCAGTTGATGACGGTCGTCTTGCCGCAACTCGAAGAGCTGGCCAAAAAAGGCGGCGAAGAAGGCCGCAAAAAGATCAGCCAATACACTCGCTGGCTGACCATCGTGCTGGCCGCCATGCAGGCTACGTTCATGGCCAACGCCATGGAGCGCTCGCACGTCTTTTACGATACTAGCATCTGGTTTTTACTGTACGCCATTATCGCGATGGTGGCCGGCACGTTGTTCTTGATGTGGCTCGGCGAGCAAATGACGGACAAGGGTATCGGCAACGGCGTTTCGCTGATCATTTTCATCGGCATCGTGCTGCGCTTCCCGACCTACGTCACGCAGACGCTGACGTCCACGACACAGGGCGCCGAATCGGTGCTTAACATCGTCTTGTATATATTGACCGCCTTGATCGTGATCGTTTCGATCATCTTCCTATACCAGGGTCAGCGGCGCGTGCCCGTGCAGCAAGCCCGCCGTACCGTCGGCCGCAAGATGTTCGCCGGACGTTCTACCTACATTCCGCTGCGCCTCAACAACGCAGGCGTCATCTCGATCATTTTCGCGATCTCGATCCTGTTGCTGCCGCAGCAGGCACTGTCGTGGTTCGCGCACGGCAATACGCCGGCGACCTACTTCCATCTGTTCGGACCGATCTCGCTACCGAGCAATCCGCCGGCCATCTCGCAGCTGCTCAATCTGTACTTCTCGCCCAACGGCCTGCTGTACAACATCGTCTACTTCTTGCTGGTCGTGATCTTCACGTTCTTCTATAGCTCGGTCGTGCTCAACACGCGCGACGTGGCCGACAACCTTAAGAAGACCGGCGCCTTCATTCCGGGCATTCGTCCGGGACAGCCGACGGTGGATTACCTCAACAAGATCCTAGTCCGCATCACGACCGCATCCGCCATCTACCTCGGCTTGCTGGCCGTGCTCCCCGGAGCGCTCCAGCGCGGCCTGTCGGTAACGACGTTTTATCTCGGTTCGACGTCGCTGCTGATCGTCGTCGGCGTGGCGCTGGATACCATCACGCAAATCGAAGCACGCCTGGCGATGCGCGATTACCGCGGCTTCATCAAGAAATAAATTCTTGCGGCTAGTGTTTCTTGGTCCGCCGGGAGCCGGTAAGGGTACGCAAGCGCGCGTTCTCGACCAGCGCTTCGGAGCCAAGCAGATCTCGACCGGCGACATTCTGCGCGAGCAGCGCGCCAACGGAACCGAGCTGGGACGACTGGCCGAATCCTATATGACGAGCGGCGCACTCGTGCCCGATCGGGTCATCATCGACATGGTCGGCGCCGAACTGGCGAACTTACCGTCGGGATTCGTGATGGATGGATTTCCGCGTACCGTCGCGCAAGCCGAAGCATTCGACACGTTCTTGGCCGAGAAGGGTTGGCCGCTCGACGCGGTCGTGCTGTTCGACGCCGATCGCGCCACGTTGATCGCACGTCTTAGCGCGCGCTGGTCGAACCCGCGCAACGGCCGCACCTATAACGCGGTCACCAATCCACCGCGTATTGCCGGCATCGACGACGACGATGGCACCCCGTTGGTGCAACGCGAGGACGACAAGGCCGAAACGGTCGGCAAGCGGCTCGATGTCTACGACGAGCAGACGCGACCGCTGATCGAGTATTATCGCCGCGGGGGAAAACTCGTTGACGTCGACGCGCTTGCTGCAGTCGACGAGGTCACGCGCCAACTGCTCGCCGCGATCGGGGCGCCGGGGACGTAATGGTAGCGCTCAAGTCCGGACGCGAGATCGAACTGATGCATCGCAGCGGCAAGGTAACCGCCGGCGTGCTGACCGAGCTGATGCAGTCGGTGCGCCCCGGCATGACCACCGGCGAGCTCGATGCGATGGCCGAGCGCGGTATTCGCGCGCAGGGCGCGGTGCCGACGTTCAAGGGTTATCACGGTTTTAGCGGCTCGATCTGTGCATCCGTCAACGAAGAAGTCGTGCACGGAATTCCCGGCGACCGCGTACTCGGCGATGGCGATTTGCTGTCGATCGACATCGGCTCGACGCTGGAGGGCTACGTCAGCGACACCGCCGTCACGGTAGCCATCGGGACGATTTCGGAGGCGGCCCGGCGGCTGCTCGAGGTCACGCGCGAGTGTCTGACGATCGGAATCGAGCAGATGCGCGACGGAAATCATCTCGGCGACATCGGAGCCGCGGTGCAGGCGCACGCCGAGAAAAACGGCTATGGCGTGGTCCGCGAACTTGTTGGGCATGGCGTCGGCCGCGAGATGCACGAGGAGCCGCAAGTGCCCAATTACGGTAAGCGCGGCACCGGCATGGTCATGCGTCGCGGACTGGTTTTGGCCATCGAACCGATGATCACCGAGGGTGGCTACCGGGTCAACGTGCAGCGTGACGGCTGGACAGTTGTCACGCAGGATGGTAAACTCGCAGCGCACTTCGAACATACGATCGCCGTCACGGACGACGGTCCGAAGGTCCTGACCCTGCGCGAATATGGCGAGGATTCGGAGCTCGAACGCTACCGTCTCGCCACAGCAGTATAGATAGAAAGCAAGACATGAAAGTACGACCCAGCGTTAAGCGAATTTGTGAAAAATGTAAAGTCATCCGCCGCCACGGCAAAGTGCGGGTGATTTGCGACGTCAACCCCAAGCACAAGCAGGTTCAGGGGTAAGGGGATAATCCATGGCTCGTATTGCAGGCATCGATCTGCCGCGCGAAAAGCGCATCGAAATCGCGTTGACCTACATCTACGGCATCGGACCGACGACGTCGAAGCGTTTGCTCGACCGCTCCGGCATCGATCCGAACATTCGGGTCAAGAACTTGAGCGAGGACGATGAAAAACGCCTGCGCGATGCGATCGACGGGCTGCAATTGCGCGTCGAGGGCGACCTTCGCCGCGAAGTGCAAGGCAACATCAAGCGTCTGATGGACATCGGCTGCTATCGCGGCACGCGGCATCGCCGCGGACTGCCGGTTCGCGGCCAGCGTACCAAGACCAATGCGCGTACGCGCAAGGGTCCCAAACGCACCGTCGCCGGCAAGAAGAAGGTCGCGACCAAGAAGTAGTCCCGCACCCGCATGTGACGCGCGTTGATCTACGTCGGCACCTGCGGGTTCTCGTACCGGGACTGGATCGGTCCGTTCTATCCGGACGGAACCAAAGGGCGCGACATGCTCGCGTTGTACAGCCGGCGGTTTGCGGCCGTCGAGATCGATTCCAGTTATTACGGCGTTCCGGCGCGGACGACGGTTGCGGGGATGAACGCCCACACCCCGTCTGCGTTTCGTTTTAGTTTCAAGCTGCCGCAAACCGTGACCCATCCGCGCGACCGGTCGCAGATGCACGACGATGCTGCGCTCATGCGCGACAATCTCGCGCCGCTCGTCGAATCCGGAAAGCTGGCCTGCGTTCTGGCACAATTCCCGCATGGATTCAAACCCGAACGCGAGACCGTCACGTATCTTAAACGCGTGATCGGCGCGTTCGAAGAGCTGCCGGTCGTGGTCGAGTTCCGCAATGCGGCGTGGCAATCGTCCGAAACCATCGAACTGTTGCGCGCTGCCGGCGCCGGTTTCTCGAACGTCGATATGCCGAAGCTCGAGGGACTGTTGACGCCCTCGTCCGATGTGACGTCGCCCGTCGGCTACGTTCGCTTTCACGGTCGCAACAGCGCGCAGTGGTGGCGCGGGACCAACGTCACGCGCTATGCCTACGAATACACCGTCGAAGAACTGGTACCGTGGACCGACCGCATCGCTGAGATCGAAGCACAGGCGAGCGACACGTTCGTGTTTTTCAACAACCATGCGGCCGGGCGTGCGGCCACAAATGCCGAAGCCATTGAAATGCTTCTCGACGATCGCTACGGCGACGCGGCCGCGACGGTCGTCGCGCATCCGCCGCCCGCTCCGCCGCCAAAGGCCAAACGGCAGCTCGGTCTGTTCGCAGATCTGGACGCGTGAAGGCCGTCGTCACCACCGGCGGTCGGGTGGACGCCGCCTACGCGGAGTTAGCGGGAACCGATATCAAAGCGTTGGCGCCGGTGCGCGGCGCGACCATGCTGGATCGCGTTCTCGATGCGTTGCGCGACGCGGGCGTGGACCGCATCGCAGTGATCGGCGGACCTGCGGTGCGTCAAGCGTGTGCGGACCGCGTCGAACGTTTCGTCGATGAAGGCGTTACCGGGATCGACAACGTGCGGCTCGCGTTGAACGCGTGGCCGGAAGATGGAGAACGGCTGCTGTATGCAACCAGCGACATGCCCTACGTCGACGGCGACGCCGTTTCGGAGTTCGTCACGCGCGTTCCGCTTGGAGCCATCGCGGTGGCGTTGAGCGAGCACGACACGTTCGTGCGGCGCTTTCCCGACGGACCGGCTTTCGGTATCAAACTGAACGGCGAACGCGTTGTCAACGGCGGGGTGTTCGTATTGCCGGCCGGCAGCGCGCCGGTTCTCGTGGACTACGCAATTAAAATGTTCGAGGCGCGCAAGGCGCCATGGAAGATGGTCGGCATGATCCGTCCGCCCGCGCTGCTAAAGTTTGCACTCGGGCGTTTAAGCGTGAGCGATATAGAAAGCGTTGCACGGCGCATCGTCGGCTTTCCGGCCAGCGGCGTGCGCGACTGCGCACCGGAACTGGCGTACGACGCGGACACCGCAGAGGAGTATCGCTATGCGTGCCAACGAGCCTAGCGCACCGCGTCTCGGACTGCTGTGGTTCGGCATGCAGGCGGTGTGGGGGGCGCTGCTCGGGATTTCGCTGCAGTCACGGAGCCTCGAACTGGCTACCTCGCAGCCCCTGCTTGCCTACGGGCGGTTGGCGACGGTCGGCGCGGTGGTCGCGGCAATCGTGCAGATCGTCGTCGGCCCGTGGTCCGACGCACGCCGTCGACACGGCAGCCGTCGCATCGAGTTTTACGTTGGCGGCGCAGTCGTTGGAGCGATCGCGCTTGCCGCGTTTTATGGTGCTTCGAACTTCGCGGCGCTCACGATCGCGTACGTCTGCGTGCAGGCCGCGCTGAACGTTGCGATCGGTCCGTATCAAGCGATCATTCCCGATGCGATGCCGCGCGCTCGCTTCGGCGTCGCGTCGTCGTGGATGGCGGCGTTACAGAGTGCCGGCAACGCGGTTGGCGCGGTGTGTGCGGCGTACATCTCCGATGCGAGGGTGCTGTCGGGCGTGTTGATCGCGATGCTGTTAGGATCCGACGCCGTCACCAGCGCGCACGTTCGCGGGCTCGCGCTGCCGCCGCCGCTGCCACAAGAACGGCTTAAAATTACTCGCGCGTTCGGCAACTTGTTTATTTCGCGCGCATTGATTTACGTCGGGTTCTATACGCTGCTAGGTTATTTGTTATTCTACGTGGTGGGAACGTTGCATATGCCGGCCGTGCATGCGCGCCAGTTTACCGGCGTTCTCATTCTTTCGTTCACGGCGATCGGAACGGCCGGCGCCGCACTTGCCGCGCGTCCCAGCGACCGGGCCGACAAACGACTCGTCGCGACCATCGGCGGGGTCGTCGTGATGGCGGCGCTCATCGTCTTCGCCCTGATCCCCAATCCGTTCGTCGCCATCGCCGCCACCTTGCTGGCGGGCCTCGGCTGGGGCGTGTTTCTCGTCGCCGACTGGGCCATCGCCTGCCGAATTCTGCCCCCGGGAGCGCTCGCTACCACTATGGGGCTGTGGAACCTAGCCATTATTTTGCCGCAAATCGTCGCCCCGGCGCTCACAACGGCCGTTCTAGCCCGGTGGGGCGGAGGGGACCAAGCGCTTGGCCCCCGCTTGGCCTTCATATTAGCCGCAGGTGAAACTTCGCTTGGAATTGCGTGGCTATGGCGTTTATCTCGTAGCGCCGTTGGGGAATAAGCACTATTGTGCGAGAGTACGTGCTTGGTCTGCGCTAGGTGGCCCAAGCATGTTGGCTCGATCGGATTGGACCGGTCGAGCACGCAAAACCTAAGGAGGCATTAGTGAAACGACTGAGCACCGGAGTCTTCGCGTTGCTGATAGCAGCATCGTGTGGTCTCAACGCGGTGGCCTCCCCGTCCCAAGCGTCGACTGGAAACACTGGCAACAGCGTCGCTCAAGACGCGGGAACGCCCGCCGCGAACTTCGGAACTCCGCCGTCAGGTTCAGTTCCGATTCTCTATAACGATCATCACGTCTATTCGAAGCCTGACGTTCTCAAGCAGGGTCGCGTTCTCGCGGCGCTGGTAAAGGGCGGCACGCTTTTGATCCCGTTACGCTCGATGTTCGAGCAAATGGGTGCCACGGTGTCGTACGACGCCGGAACCAAGACGGCGACCGTTTCGAAACCCGGCTCCGAAGTCAAAGTGACCGTCGGTAAGCCGGAAGTCATGATCAACGGCGAATCGCGTCCCCTGGACGTCCCGCCGATCATCTATCAAGGCAACGTTCTCGTGCCCGTCCGCGTAATTTCGGAAGGCATGGGAGCCTACGTGCAATGGGTCCCGGATCAACACGTCGTCGTCGTCCGGTATTTGCCGGCCACGCCGCCGCCTGCTCCGCCCAGCGCACCGCCGCCCCCGCCGCCGCCCACGCCGACCCCGGCACCGGTGCAGACGCCCTACCACGACTTGTTTGTCGCGGGCGACTACATCATCTCGCCGAAGGTCTACAACGAGTTCAGCCCGGGCAACACCGGAACGAGCTCGTACGCGGTCCGCGGCGCGTTCGAGTTCAGCGCGCTGAACATTCCCTGGATGGTCGAAGGCTCGTTCGAGCAGTACGGTTATCCGCATAACTGCGGATCGAACAGCTCGGTCGCCGCCGTCCCCAGCCAGGAATGCTTCGTCACCGGCATCGGTGGCGGATACAGCACGTACGTCCCCGCCTTCACGGCTCGCGATACCGACGTTGATGCCCGTTTGGCCATCCGCGTTCTCAATCCGCGCGTCTACATTGGCGTGGGCTACCTGTGGCGTTCCACCAACTACGGTTACCCGAACATGAACGGTGTGGGCTTCGGCATCGAAAAGCTGCCGGACCTCAACCAGGCTCTGTCGTTCTTCGGCAGCTTCTGGTACTACCCGAGCATCTCGGGCAACTACTCGAACGTGATCATCCCCTCGACCCAGTTGTCGTACAACATGTACAAATACCAGGTCGGCCTAGACTATGTGATTGGGAAGAGCCCGATCTTCATCGATCTCGGTTGGATGGGTAACGACTTGACGGGCCGCAACAACGCCCCGTCCAGTATCACGGACAACGGTCCCTTCGCCGGTCTGGGCATCAAGTTCTAGACCGTCCGAAGACCTCACAAGCGGAAGGGCCCTCGCCGAAAGGCGTGGGCTCTTTCCATTTCCGTACTTGCGCTTCCGGCGGCCATGCGGTAAAATCACGGCTTGTGGCGTCGATTTCGGCGCCGGGCATTCTTTCACGCCCAAACTACGGAACATCGGAGATTTCGGTTGGCAGCTAAGAAGCAGACCAAGACTCGGCGCAAGCGCGAGATCAAGAACGTTCAGTCGGGCGTGACGCACGTCCACGCGTCGTTTAACAATACGATCGTGACAATCAGCGACCCGCACGGCAATGTGGTCTCGTGGGCTTCGGCCGGCAACTTGGGCTTCAAGGGCTCCAAGAAGTCGACGCCGTTCGCCGCACAGATGGCTGCCGAGGCTGCCGCGCGCAAGGCGATGGACCACGGCATGAAATCGACCGACGTGATGGTCAAAGGCCCGGGCTCCGGTCGCGAGGCCGCCATCCGTTCGCTTCAGGCCACCGGCCTAGAGATCACGATGATTAAAGACGTTACGCCGATTCCGCACAACGGTTGCCGTCCGCCGAAGCGGCGACGGGTATAATCGATGTCGCGTTATACCGGCCCAGTTTGTCGTTTGTGCCGCCGCGAAACAGCTGCGAGCCGTACGGGCGAAAAGATCAAACTTTTTCTCAAAGGCGATCGCTGTCTCTCCAAAAAGTGCGCCGTTGAGCGCCGCGGAACCGCGCCCGGTCAGAAGACCACGGGAAACAAGTCCCGCAATAAAACGTCCGAATACGGACGGCAATTGCGCGAGAAGCAGAAGATGCGTCGCTACTACGGCGTGCACGAGACGCAGTTCGAACGGTATTTTCGCGAGGCCGCGCGCGTTCCGGGTCAGACCGGCCGCTCGTTCCTGTCGCTGCTGGAACGCCGTCTCGATAACGTCGTGTATCGTTTGAACTTGGCCGGTAGCCGCGCGCAAGCGCGCCAACTGGTTACCCATCGCCACTTCCGCGTGAACGGCCGGATCGTCAACATTCCGTCGTTCATCGTCAAGCCCGGCGATGTCATCACGATCGGCGAGCGCAGCGTGAAGTCGCCCGTGTTCGCTTCGAATCTCGAAGTCGCGGCCGGCCGCCGCCCGCCCGAATGGCTGGATTGGAACGATCCGGATAAAGCCGGCAAAATTGTCCAACTACCGTCGCGCGAGCAAATCGACACGCCGGTCGACGAACAACTCATCGTCGAGTACTACTCGCGATAATAACCTCAACCCGCCGCTAGGCGTACGATCGTCGCGGGCCGGAGCCCGCGGCGGATAACGTAAGCGGTCACAAAGGATCACAAACACCCATGACTATGTTGGAAACGCCCGCGGGCGCGACCATCGAAGTGCGCGAGCGTCGTGAAAACTACGCAAAGTTTATCATCGAGCCGCTCGAACGCGGCTTCGGTATCACGCTCGGCAACGTGCTGCGCCGCATTCTGCTCAGCTCGATTCCCGGCGCCGCCGTTACGTACATGAAGATCGACGGCGTGCTGCACGAGTTCTCGACGATTCCCGGGATGGTCGAAGATACGATCGCCTTGATGCTCAACCTCAAGGGCTTGCCGGTGCGTTTGAACACCGACGAACCCAAGGTGCTGAGCCTGAACGCGAGCGGGGCGCGCGAAGTCACCGCGGCCGACATCACGGCCGATGCCGACGTCGAAGTGCTCGACCCGAAATATCATTTGGCTACGCTGTCCGCTAAGGACGCGCGTCTGTCGATGGAAATCGGCGTCGAGATGGGACGCGGCTACGTTATGGCCGACCGTCAGCGCAACATCGAGCACATGATCGGATTGATTCCGCTCGACTCGATTTTCTCGCCGATTCGCAAGGTGAACTTTTCGGTCGACGACACGCGCGTCGGTCAGAGCGTCGATTTCGACCGCTTGACGATCGAAATCGAAACCAACGGTTCGATCTCGCCCGACGATGCATTAGCCAAAGCCTCGCAGATCATGCAAGATCAGCTCGACCTGTTCTCGAGCTTCACGCACCGCTCGGAGCCGCTCCCCGAAACGCCGCCCAACGAATGGGACGTTCCGGTCGAAACGCTCAACCTGTCGGTTCGTTCGTTCAACTGTCTCAAGCGCGCGGGTATCTCGAAGGTGTCCGAGCTGCTGGATCTCACCGAAGACGAGATCATGAAGATGCGCAACTTCGGCAAGAAGTCGCTCGATGAAATTAAGGACGTACTCGCAGAGAGGGGATTATCGCTGCGCCAGTCGTAGCGAGTAAACGTTATGCCGCACCAGATCGCCTATAAGCGTCTCTCCCGCACCGACGGCCACCGCAAGGCGCTGCTGCGCAATCTCGCGACGTCGTTCTTCAAGCACGAGAAGATGGAAACGACCTCCACTAAGGCTAAGGAGATCAGCCCCGTCATCGAGCGTTTGATCACCGCAGCGATGGCCGGCGATCTGGCCGCACGCCGCAACGTCGCCGAGTTCATTACCGAACCGGCGGTCGTCAAGAAACTCGTCGAACAAATCGCGCCGGCCCTCAAAGGCCGCACCGGCGGATACACGCGCATCACCAAGACGCGCGTTCGTCACGGCGACGCCGCCGAGTTGTCGCTCATCGAACTGGTGAAATAAGACAAGGGCCATGCTTCGCCTGGCCCTGTTGTTCTCGGTGGTCATGGTTCTCTTTGACGTCGTCGCGGCGAGTTTCGCCAAGGCGACGTCTGTCGATTACGGGCAGTTTGTTTTACTGTCGTCGGTGCTCTACGTGTTCGCGGGTATCCTGGCCGGGCGCTTTATGCAAAGCTGGCTGGCCCTTATCCCAATCATCCTCGCAGCGCTCGTCGAAGTGTTTCTCGGCGGTTACCTGGCCGCGCTGATTGGCCCTGGCGGTCGGGGCCCCGGCGTTTCTGACGCATCGTTTTACGGAGTCGCGGCATTTGGCGTGTTGCTCAACATCGTTTTGGGTTCGGCCGGCATCGCCGTCGGCGTGCACGTCAAACGCCCGGCCTAATTTCGCACAACGACCTATTTCGTTAGATCGTTTCCGGCCACGAAGCGGTAGCCGGTGAGCTTCGTGATGTCCGTCGATTCGAAACCGTGCAGCGTCGTCTTCGCGCAACTTCCCTCGAGTTCGAAAACGAAGATCGCTCGTTGCTTGGCGGTCTGTAAGTGCAAGCTGTGCAACGAGCCGTGTAGCACGGCCGGAATAACGGTAAGGCATCGATGAAAACTCGCGAGCTGCCGAACCGCATCGGACGGAGTCTCCCGAACCGCCGTGGCGCGCTCCACAAACGTGCCGAGAGCAACCCCGCCGGCGAGTAGAAGGAGCCCGAGCAACGTTTTGATCAGCGTCTTCACGTCAGTTCATCATGCGCTTCGCGTCTTCGATCGCAATCTGTAGCACCGCTTTCTCTCGTACACCAGGCGGAAGCCAAACCTGAGGCTCTAGATCCAGTAGGGCTTCCGCATAGGCGTTGCGCTTGATCGAACCCAAGCCGCCTCTAAATTCCCGAAGAGTCGGATGTCCGACCAAGCAGCGAAGCGACGTTGGATCAACTTTGGTCATGTCGATAAGGATCAGCTTTTGCAGCGATGGGGCCTCGGCAACACCTCGGATATGTTGTAGGCCTTTCATCGTTTCGAGATACACGGATCGCAATCGAGTCAGGTTACGAAGGGACGGAAGTTCGGTTACATTACGCAGCCCCTGCAGATGCAAGGTTTCTACGTTTCTTAGTTCGCCGATTACGTTCACGTCATCAAGTTTTCGTATCATCGTCAATTCGAGATGTCGCAACTTGGAAAGTTTGCACAAACCTTGTAGCCGAACCGTCCCGCCGAGTACAAGTTCGAGCGTCCGCAAGTCTTGTAACGGCTCGAGTATGCTAGTGTCCGGCAATGTGACACATCGCAGACGAAGGCATTCGAGCTTCTGTAAGCTCCGGATCGCGTCGATCCCCTTTACGTGCCCCTCGAGCGATAGCTCCCGAATGTTCGGAAACATCTCTAAGAAACGGAGCGAATGACGCTTTGTTTTCGTCTCGCCTAGCGAAAACGATTCTAGTGATCGGATGTAGCGTAGCCCAGAGATATCGATCAGCTCCCAAAGGTCGATATATAAGTTGCGGATGTTTGGAAAGTACCTCAGAAATTCGAGATCGGTGATTGGCTCTAAGGTGCGTTTGCTACGGAGGCTCACATGGCGGAAGCATGCCGCTACAGCGATCTCGGGGCGGTGATAAAGCTCGTTTCCGAGCTTTTCCAAATCATCTTGTGGGAGCCGTTCATCAAATGAGATACGTTGAATGCCAGATGGAATGGAGAAATCATCGGTTAGACCGCGTTCGATCTCCAGATGCTTACTCTCGCTCATGGCGCGTTTTGTGTACTAGTATCCCGAGGGGACGCCGAGGAAATATAAACCGCAACCGATAGCAGCGCCGACAACCGCAATTAACAGCGGCGCTAACCGCCGGCCGTACGACGCTGCCGAGAGGCCGCCGAGCCCAAGCGCGACCACAGCCGTGCCTAAGAGATACCCGTCGGCATGTTGCACGTACGCGGTGACGATCACGCCGAAGAACCCGAGCAGAAACATTCCGAGCGTGGACGGACGGAACGAAACGACGGCGGCGCCGGCGATCACGATGAGTAATGCGAGCAGCGCGTGCGCTACGAGGAGCGGTGCGCCCGCCAAACCCATGCCGAGAAGATAGGCCGCGAACGAAACGCCGCCAATGTGCGCGCTGGCGTAGGTGCGCGGTCGCGTCGCAATCATGAAACAGCCGTTACCGAGCGATTGAGTTCGAAACGCTGGTCGGCGTCGTCGGCGATGAATCGTCCGATCGCAAGCGACGATGTTGCCGCGGGCGACGGTGCATTGCGCACGTGTACGACGCCGGCGTCGCCGTCGAATACGAAGTCGTCGACCATCGAACCGTCGGCGGTCATCGCTTGCGCGCGCACGCCCGACGGACCGGTCAGCGTATCGTCGACCGTCAACTCCGGAATGTAGCGCTGCAATGCTTGTACGTAGGCGGCGCGATTGACGTCGCGGTACATTTCTCCCAAGCCCGTCGAAAGAAACTTTCCGGCAAGCTTGATAAATCCAGGATAGGTGAGCGTTTCGACCAGATCGCGCGGATTGATCGTCGTAAACTTATACCCTTCGCGCGCAAACGCCAACACCGCGTTGGGCCCGAGCCACACGTCGCCGTTCATGCGGGGCGTAAAGTGCACGCCCAAGAACGGGAACGCCGGATCCGGCACCGGATAAATATTACTCTTGACCAGATACCGTTTCTCGGGTTTGAGAATGAGATAATCGCCGCGGAACGGCACGATCTTCGGATCCGCTTTGCCGCCCGTCATCTGCGCCAACCGATCGGATTGTAAACCCCCGCACGTAATCACGTGCGTCGCTTCGATGTCGCCCTTATTCGAACGCACGATCGACTTGCCGCCGACGCGGTCGATGCCGGTCACTTCGCAACCGGTTTCGATCGTGCCGCCCATCACACGCACGTCGTCGCCGTAACTACGCGCGACCACGCCGTAATCGATGATGCCGGTGACCGGCGAGAAAATCGCTTTGATCCCGCGGCAATGTGGTTCGCGCTCGGCGATGCCGGCAGCGTCGATCACTTCGAGGCCGTCGATGCCGTTTGCGATGCCGCGCTGATAGAGGTCGTCGAGGTTTGCCAGCTCGCGCTCTTCGGTGGCCACGATGAGCTTGCCGACATTCTTATACGGAATATTTTTCTTGGCGCAATATTCCCAGAGCGCTTTGCGACCTTCGACACACAGCTTGGCTTTGAGCGAACCCGGCTTGTAGTAAATGCCGGAATGGATGACGCCGCTATTATGCCCGGTCTGCTGCTTCGCGAGCATATCGTCTTTCTCGCGGATCAGGAGTTTGAGACCGGGGTGGCGCTGCAGAAGCTCACGGCCGGTCGCGAGGCCGACGATGCCTCCGCCGACGATCGCGATGTCGTAGGTCATAGTATCGTAATTCTCGCTCTCCCCTAGGCGCACCGCTATCGTATAAGTGGCATATTCGGAGCTTGCGTGTTTTGGTAGGATAAAAGCATGACTGCAACGCTCGAGCGCTTGGAGCCCTTCCAAAACCAAGCCGTAAAGAATTTCACCGACGACGGCGACCGCGCCGCGATGACCGCCGCCCTGGCGTCCGTCAAAAGACGCTTTGGCCGGCACTACCCGCTCGTCATCGACGGCAAGCGGATCGAGACCGAGAAACGGATCGCCTCGGTGAACCCGGCGGATCCCTCGCAGATTGTCGGCGAGACGAGCTCCGCTTCGAAAGAGCAGGCGGTCGAAGCCATCGAGGCCGCCAAGCGCGCCTTCGAAACGTGGAAGCGCGTTCCAGTCCGCGACCGGGTCGATATCATTTTGAAGGCCGCCGAGCTGCTACGCCAGCGGCGCTTCGAGTACGACGCGCTCCTGGTGTTCGAAGTCGGCAAGACCTGGCCCGAAGCCGACGGCGATGTGGCCGAGGCGATCGACTTCCTCGAATTCTACGCGCGCGAAGCGCTACGCTACGACCGCGTGCACGACATCGTGCCGATCGAAGGCGAGCGCAACGAGATGATTTACATCCCGCTGGGCGTCGGTGCAGTCATTCCCCCGTGGAACTTCGCGGCCGCCATCATGGCCGGCATGACCGTGGCGGCTGCCGTCACCGGCAACACCGTCGTGCTCAAGCCGTCGAGCGACTCGGCCATCGTGGCTGCCTGGTTCGTCGACCTGCTGCACGAGGCCGGGCTGCCGCCGGGTGTCGTTAACTTCGTTCCGGGTTCGGGCGGCGTCATCGGCGATGCGATCGTGTCGAACCCCAACATTCGTTTTATATCGTTCACCGGATCGAAAGAAGTCGGGCTTCATATCAACGAGCTGGCGGCCAAGCCCCAGCCCGGTCAAAAGTGGATCAAGCGAGTAGTCGCCGAGATGGGTGGTAAGGACGCCATTATCGTCGCCGCCGACGCCGACATCGACGCGGCGGTCGAAGGCGTGGCCGCGTCGGCTTTTGGATTCCAGGGTCAGAAGTGCTCGGCGTGTTCGCGCGCCGTCATCGAGGCGCCGATCTACGACGCGTTCCTCGAAAAGCTAAAAGCTCGTGTGGACAAGATTACCGTCGGCGACCCGGAGAACCAGGCGGTCGGCATGGGTCCGGTGATCAACGCCGGCGCGCTCAAGACAATCTCGGAGTACATCGAGAAGGGCAAGAGCGAAGGCCGCGTATTGAACGGCGGCAGGCGAGCCGGCGACAAAGGCTTTTTCCTCGAGCCCACGGTCATCGTGGACGTCGCGTCCGACAGTACCATCGCGCAAGAAGAGATTTTCGGGCCGGTTCTCGCGGTCATCAAGGCCGAAAACTTCGACGACGCGCTGCGCATCGCCAACGACAGCGAGTTCGGCCTCACCGGATCGCTGTACACCAGCGACGAGGCGAAGATCGCCAGGGCGCGCGACGACTTCTTTGTCGGCAATCTCTACTTCAATCGCAAGAGCACCGGCGCGATGGTCGGCGCTCATCCGTTCGGCGGGTTCAACATGTCGGGAACCGACAGCAAGGCCGGCGGACCGGATTACTTGCTGCTGTTCCTCCAGGCAAAATCCGTCTCTCGCAAGGTTTGAGTGGTCGAGGGCGTGGAAAAAATAACGGGCTCGCGCCCTTGACACGCCCCTCCCAGCGCGATAAGATAGCCTTTGTGACTTAAACCGGCGGCCGCCCTCGCGGTCGTTGAGATCCGCGTGAAAACGCCGGCCGGGACTAGGTTCGCTCCTTGAAAACTGAACAGTGCAGCAGCGCAATAAGTCTGTGGGTCTCCGACCTGTAAGACAAGGTCAAATTTGGCAATGTCTTTGAGTCGCGAGAACGTACAATTTCGCTAGCACCTTCGGGTGTGGATCGCCTCGCAAGCGGTCCTGAAAATAGCAACGCGAATTTTGAGAGCCTGATCAAGGGTTCCATAAAATTTTTTATGGAGAGTTTGATCCTGGCTCAGGACTAACGCTGGCGGCGTGCCTAACACATGCAAGTCGAACGAAGTAGCAATACTTAGTGGCAGACGGGTGAGTAACACGTAGTCAACCTGCCCTTCAATGGGGGATAACTAGCCGAAAGGTTAGCTAATACCGCATACGATCTCTGAGTGGCATCACTCGGCGATGAAAGGAGTAATCCGTTGAAGGAGGGGACTGCGTCCCATTAGTTAGTTGGTGGGGTAATGGCCTACCAAGACTCCGATGGGTAGCTGGCTTGAGAGAGCGACCAGCCACACTGGAACTGAGACACGGTCCAGACTCCTACGGGAGGCAGCAGTGAGGAATTTTCCGCAATGGGGGAAACCCTGACGGAGCGACGCCGCGTGTGGGAAGAAGGCCTTCGGGTCGTAAACCACTGTCGAGGGGGACGATATTGACGGTACCCCTGGAGGAAGCCCCGGCTAACTACGTGCCAGCAGCCGCGGTAAGACGTAGGGGGCAAGCGTTGTCCGGAATCATTGGGCGTAAAGCGCTCGTAGGTGGATCGATAAGTCCGCAAAGAAAGACCCGGGCTCAACTCGGGGAACGGTGTGGATACTATTGATCTTGAGGCAATCAGAGGATGATGGAATTCCCGGTGTAGCGGTGAAATGCGTAGATATCGGGAGGAACACCAGTGGCGAAGGCGATCATCTGGGGTTGTTCTGACACTGAGGAGCGAAAGCTAGGGGAGCAAACGGGATTAGATACCCCGGTAGTCCTAGCCGTAAACGATGGACACTAGGTGTAGGTGGTATCGACTCCATCTGTGCCGCAGTTAACACAATAAGTGTCCCGCCTGGGGA